>NZ_JBHWIV010000140.1:0-12375 GCF_042731675.1 Kitasatospora sp. NPDC059827
ACGAGGCCGACAGATCCCGTTGAGGACCCGAGGTCAGTCAGGAGGCGGGTCAGACCTGCCCGGGAACCGCTCATGAACATCCTCACTGTCAGGAGCCGACCCGGACGGTGTGCCGGCGCTGCCAGGCGAGGACGACCTCGGCGCCGCGGTGGCGCAGGACGTCGGCGGAGCCCTCGTCGACGTTCTGCCGGACGGCGGTCAGCCGCCCGCCCGCCTCCAGGTCCACCAGGAAGCGGGTGTGGCCGCCCGCGTAGACGACCTCGGCGACCCGCCCGGTGGCGGACAGCTCGTCCGGCCCGGCCGGGTCGTCCGGGTGCGCTATCCGGATCTTCTCCGGGCGGACGCTGAACAGCCCGGCCTCGCCCACCACCTGCTCGGCGGCCGGGCCGTCCAGCAGGTTGGAGGTGCCGACGAAGCCGGCCACGAAGGCGGTGGCCGGGTGCTCGTACACCTCGGCGGGCGGGCCGACCTGCTCGATCCGGCCCGCGTTGAACACCGCGACGCGGTCGCTCATCGTCAGGGCCTCGTCCTGGTCGTGGGTGACGAACACGAAGGTGATCCCGACCTCGCGCTGGATCCGCTTGAGCTCGGCCTGCATCTCGTGCCGTAGTTTCAGGTCGAGCGCACCGAGCGGCTCGTCCAGCAGCAGCACCTTCGGGCGGTTCACCAACGCCCTGGCCAGCGCGACGCGTTGGCGCTGGCCGCCGGAGAGCTGGGCCGGGCGGCGGCGCTCGAAGCCCTCCAGCCGGACCATGGCGAGCGCCGCACGCACCCGCTCGGCCCGTGCGGGCTTCGGCACCCGGCGGACCATCAGGCCGTAGCCGACGTTCTGCTCGATCGTCATGTGCGGGAACAGCGCGTAGTCCTGGAACACCGTGTTGACGTCCCGGTCGAACGGCGGCAGGCCGGTGACGTCGGCGCCGCCCAGCAGGACCCGGCCGGAGCTCGGGGCCTCGAAGCCGGCGATCATGCGCAGCACGGTGGTCTTCCCGGAGCCGGAGGGCCCGAGCATCGCGAAGAACTCGCCCTCGCCGATGTCCAGGTCGACGCCGTCGACCGCGCGGACCTGGCCGTCGAAGGTCTTGGCCAGCCCTTCGAGCCGGACCGCGCCGGGGGCCGGCTCCGGTCGGGGTGGACGGTCGTGGCTGCTCAACTCCGTTGGCCCTTCTGGCTGGTACGACAAGCGGACGGTACGGACGGGCTGTCCGGTCCGTTCGCACGGAACCCTAGGAAGGGATCACCCCGCCCGGCTATGGACGCCCGCACGGTCTTCCGTCGGCGAGTTGTGCGGCGCTACAGTCCGGCGCATGCCGGTGACGCTGCGCGATCTGCTTCGGGAAGAGGGCCTCGGCCTGCGACTGTGCACCGGCACGGCCGGGCTCGACCGGGTCGTGCGCTGGGTCGCGGTGACCGAACTCGCCGACCCGACGGAGTGGTTGACCGGCGGCGAGCTGCTCCTCACCACCGGCCTGCGGCAGCGCGGCGCCGCCGCGCAGACCGCCTTCGTCCAGCGGGTGGCGGCCGCCGGCGCCTCGGGGATCGGCTTCGGCACCGGACTGAGCCACCCCGCCGTCCCCCGGGCCACCGTCGCCGAGGCCGAACGGCAGGGCCTGGCGGTGCTGGAGGTCCCGTACGAGACGCCGTTCATCGCGGTGAACCGGCTGGTCGCCGAACGGATCACGGCCGAGGACCACAGCGCGCAGCGACGGCTGGTCGACCAGCACGACCTGCTGGTCCAGGCGCTGCTCGGCGGCGAGGGCCTGCCCGCGCTGCTGCGGGTGCTGCGGCGGGCCTGCGGCTCGGAGGTCGCCGTGGTGGACCGGCACGGGGTGGTACTGGCGGCCAGTCCGGAGCGGTCGGAGGCGCTGTTCGCGGAGCTGCGGGCAGCCGGGCGGCCAGGTGCTCCGGCCGCCGGGCCGCTGCGGCTGCCGGTCCAGGTCGACGGCACGGTCGCGGCCTGCCTCTGCCTGCGCTCGGCGGGCCCGGCGGCGGACGTCCTCCCGTACGCCGTCCGACTGGTCGGACTGGAACTGGCCCGCCGTCAGGCCCACCTGGCCGGGCGGCGGGAGCTGGTCGGCCAGGTCGTCGAGGACATCGTGCGGGACGTGATCGCGCCCGCCACCGCCGAGCGCCGGCTCGCCGCGTTCGGGCTCGACCCCCGGGCCGCCCACCGGGTGGTGCTGGGCCGGCTCGCACCGGAGGGGTCCGGGGCCGGGGCCGGCTCCGGGGCCCGGGCCGGGGCGCAGGCGGACGGGCGGGCCACGGACGGCCGCGGCGGGCCGGAGGCGGACCGGCGGCTCGCCCGGCTGCCCTGGCTGCCGGCGGAGCACCCCGACTCCCCCGAGCCGGTGCTCACCGCCGTCGTCAACCGGTACCTGGTGGCAGTGCTCCCCCGCTCCGCTCCGGTCGACGACCTGGCCCGGCGCCTCGGCACCGCGCTCGTAGGCCTGGACACCCGCGCGGCGGTCGGCATCGGCGGCTGCTACCGGGGCGTCGACGGGCTGCGTTGGAGCTGGTTCGAGGCCCAGGCCGCCCTCGCCAAGGGCCCCGGGGTGCACGGCGGCGACCCGCTCAACCTGCCCCGCCTGCTGCTGTCCAGCCCCGACCTGCCGTTGAAGCAGCTCGCCGCCGAGGTGCTGCGCCCGCTCACCCGCTTCGACGAGGCCAATCGCGCCGACCTGGTCACGACCCTGCACGCCTACCTGGCGGCGGACTGCTCGGTGCAGGCGGTCGCCGACCGGCTGTACGTCCACCGCAACACCGTGCGCTACCGGCTGGACCGGATCGAGCGGCTCACCGGCCGCTCCCTGGCCTCCATGCAGGACCGCTTCCAGCTCTGGCTGGCCCTGCTCGCCGCCTACCCCGAGCGCCAACCGGCCGTGCAGCCGCAGGACTGACCCCGGCACGCCGACACCCCGCAAGCGGTGGAGACCCGATCGGGTGAGCCCGGTCCGCAGCTATCACCCGGACGGGTGACTGCCCGGTGGTGCGGGCCGGGAGCCGGGTGGCAGGGTGGGGGCGCCCGTCCGTCGGCGGGCGGCGAGCGATCGGAGCCGACCGTGGGTCCACGGCGAAGCAGGCGCAGCGGCAGTCGCGGCGGAGCGGGCCACGCGCTCGTGCTCGGTGCGGGGATCAGCGGCCTGTGCGCCGCCCGGGCCCTCTCCGGGTTCTTCGAGCACGTCACCGTCGTCGAGCGGGACACCTACCCGCAACCCCCCGACGTCCGGCGCGGCGTCCCGCAGGGGGCGCACGTCCACTCGCTCACGCCGGGCGGCGCGCAGGTCCTGGCGGAGCTCTTCCCGGGATTCGTCGAGGAGTTGGCGGCCGACGGCGCCACCCTGGCCGGGGCCCTGGACGAGCTCGACATCGTCTTCTTCGGGTCGCGCCTGCGGCAGGTGCCGCTCGGCCGGGTGCTCCAGGTGAGCCGGCCCTTCCTGGAGGACCGGCTGCGCGAGCGGGTCCGCGCGCTGCCCGGCGTCACCCTGCGGTCGGGGCTGGAGGCCACCGCACCGATCACCGCCGACCCGATCGCCGCCGACCCGGCCCGGGTCGGCGGGGTCCGGCTGGCCCGCCCCGGCGAGCCCGACTCCGCCGAGGCCCTCCACGCGGACCTGGTCGTGGACGCGATGGGCCGCGCGGGCCGGGGCGCGGCCTGGCTGAGGTCCCTGGGGTACCGGGCGCCGTCCACGGCCCGCCTGGTCGTCGACGTCGCCTACGCCAGCCGCCGCTACCGGGTCGCCCCGGGCGCCCTGGGAGCGGCCAAGGGCGTGCTGATCGGAGCGACCACCACCCGCCCCCGCGGCGCCGTCCTCACCCAGCAGGAGCACGACGCCTGGGTGCTCTCCCTCTACGGCTTCGGCAAGGACGACCACCCGCCCCTCTCCCCGGAGCGCTTCCTCGACTTCGCCGAGGACCTGCTCCCCGCCGGGACGTCGACCGCGCTCCGCAACGCCGAGCCGATCACCGGGGTCTCCTCCTTCGCCTACCCGGCCTCCCTGCGCCGGGACTTCCACCGGCTGCGCCGGCTCCCCGACGGGCTGATCTCCACCGGCGACGCGCTGTGCAGCCTCAACCCGATCTACGGCGCGGGCATGACGGTCGCCGCCCTGGAGGCCAGGGCGCTCCGCAGGTGCCTCGCCGCCGGCCCGGCCGGCCTGCCCCGGCGCTTCTACCGGGAGGCCGCCCGGGCGGTACGGCTCCCGTGGCTGTTCTCCACCATGGCCGACCGGGCCATGCCCCAGGTCCCCGGCACCCACCCCGCCGTCGCCGGCCTGCTGGCGAGGTCCTTCCAGGCCACCATGCGCGCCGCGGCCGAGGACGCCCGGGTCGCCACCGCCGTCTGGAACGCCGTCAGCCTGACCGGCTCACCGGCCGAACTGGCGGCGCCACGGGTCATGGCCGCCGTGCTCCGGCACTGGTCGCCGGGCCCCACCCCTCGAACCGCGCCCCCGCGCGGAAAGGACTGATCCCGTGCCGGACTTCGACCCGAGCGAGCGGAAGGCGTTCGTCGAACGCTGGGTGACCATGTGGGACTCCCCCACCGCCCCCGCCGACGCGATGGAGTACTACACCGAGGACGCCGTGATCGAGGACAAGGCGTTCGACCACACCTACCGGGGCCACCGGGAACTGCACGAGTACTTCAGCCGGGCCGGCGAGCTCTTCTCCGACATCCGTTCGGTCAGCCAGGGCGTGGTGGTCGGCCCGTCCCACGCGGTGGCCCACGTGCACTACAGCGCCACCGTCCGGGAGCCGTTCCTCTGCCTTCCGGAGTCCAGCCGCGGCAAGCGGTTCTCGCTCTACCTGATGAGCCTGCTCGAATTCGCCGAGGACGGCCGGATCGCCCGCTCCGTGGACGCCTACGACCGCGCGGGCGTCCTGCAACAGTTCGGCGTCCTCCCCGACTCCGCCGCCGCCTCCTCCGCGCCGACCGCCCCCGCCACGCCGTTCACCGGGACCACCCCGTCCGGCTGAGGACTTCTCCGGGGGGCGGCGGAGCGCGGTCAGCCAGACACCCCGCCGGCGGCCAGGTGAGCGGCGACATAGGGGACGGCGACGGTCTCCAGGCCGCGGTCGGTGCCGAACGCGGGGTGGACGTTGACCTCGAAGACGACGCCGCCGCTCTCCGCGGCGAGGTCCACCCCGGCGAACGACAGGCCGAGCGACTCGGCCGCGGCGACGGCGAGTTCGGCCAGACCGGTGGGCAGGTCCCCCGGATCCAGGCGGGTGGAGACGGCGCCCCGGCTCTCGTTGCACGGTGCGTCCGGGTCCGGCTGGACGTGCTCGACCACGCGCAGGACCTGTCCGCCGAGCACCACCACGCGGTACTGGTGGCGCCGCCCGTCGGGCCCGAAGTTCCGGGCGTCACGGGCGATCAGCCAACCGGTGCCCGCACGGGCGTAGAACTCGGCCGCGGCCCGGAGCTGGGCGTGGGTGGTCACGTGGAAGACGTCGGTGCCGCCCATGCCGATCGTCGGGCGGGCCCAGACGTCGTGGCCCAGCCGCTCGAACGCCTCGGCGGCCTCCTCGGCGGCCTCCTCGGCGTCGGGCCGGGTGAAGGCCACGGTCGGCATGTGGGCGATGCCGTCGCGGGTGAAGCACTCCACCGTCCGGTCCTTCTCGGTCGCCGCCCGCCAGGCCGCCGCGTTCGTCCCGAGGGAGCGCACGCTGGCCGCGCGCAGCCCGTGCTGGACCGTCTCGAAGTCCCGGCGCCGGTGCGGCGGGATCTCGTAGACCAGCACGGTGTCGGCGCACACGCTCACCCCGTCCGCCTCCAGCCGCGGTGCCTCGCCGTCGGTGCGGATCCGGCCGCTGCCGCCGGGGGTGAAGTGTCGTGCGTCCAGCAGGGCGGGGGCCCGGCCGGTGAGGGCGTGCACCGCGGCGACGAGGGTGTCGCGGCTGCCCTCGGTCGAGCTGTGATCGGTCATCAGGACGAGCTCGCTCGATGCCATACCGGCCATTGGACGGCCGATGCCCGCCCGGGACAAGACCGCCTCACCCGCCCGGACAGATCCGGACAGGTCCTGGCAGGTCCGAGCAGGACCAGGCAGGACCTGCCCGATTCCGCGACATCAACCGTCGGTTACCGCCCGGGACCAGGACGTTCTCCTACGATCGGGCCCACGACGGACGTTGAGGACGGGGTTGCCAGCATGGCCGATGACAGCAGCGGGATCGACCGGTCGAAGCCGAGCATCGCCCGGGTCTACGACTACCTGCTGGGCGGCAAGGACAACTTCCCCGTCGACCGCGAGATCGGCGACTTCTTCCTACGGGACCTGCCGGGCTCGGTGGCGATCGCCTTCGCCAACCGCCGGGCCCTGGTGCGGGCCGTGGGCGCGATGGCCGACGACGGCATCCGGCAGTTCATCGACATGGGCAGCGGGCTGCCGACCGCCGACAACGTGCACCAGGTCGCCCAGCGGCACGCCCCCGACGCGCACGTCGTCTACGTCGACAACGACCCGATGGTGCTGGCCCACGGCCGCGCGCTGCTCGCCACCGACGACCGCACCGCCGTGGCCCAGGCGGACCTGCGCGCGCCGGAGACGATCCGGCAGCACCCCGAGGTGCGGCGCCTGATCGACTTCGACCGGCCGGTGGGCGTCCTGTTCAGCGCCGTCCTGCACCACCTCAACGACGACGAGCGGCCCGCCGACGTGGTGCGCTGGTGGGCGGACCGGGTGGCCCCGGGCAGCCTGGTGTACGTCTCCCACTTCCGCTCCGGCGCGAACGAGGAGACCCGGCTCGCGGAGCAGAAGCTCCAGGGCAGTCTCGGCCGCGGCCGCTGGCGCACCGACGAGGAGCTGCTCGGCCTGTTCGGCGGGCTCGAACTGCTCGAACCGGGGCTGGAGTTCTGCTCCTCCTGGCGCCCGGATCCCGGGGACGGTGGCACCGGCGACCTGACGGTGTGGGAGCGGCTGATCTCCTGCGGCCTGGCCCGCAGGAACTGACGGCCGGACAGACGGCCGGCCGGCCGGCCGCAGCGCACCGGCGCGCCGACGGCGCCCGGAGCGGGCGCCGTCGCGTTCACCACCGAAGTGATTCCATCGGACTACCGGCTCATCGGCGCGCAACCGCGCGCTCTTACCCCCTGAGGTGTCGGGCCCCGATCCTGGGCTGCGGACTCGGTCGTCATCGAACCGTGTCACCTCCGCAGACGTGTTCCCCAGGAGAGGAAGCCCTCCATGGCCTTCGGCATCCGACTCTCGCACGGCTCCGCCGCCCTCGGCGCCGTCCTCCTCGCCGTCTCCGCCGCCGTTCCGCTCACCGCGACGCCGGCCCGGGCCGCGAGCCCGATCTGTCTCAGCGGAACGCTCCAGTACGACTACCAGTCGGCCGAAGCCGGCCCGGCCAAGCCCACCCAGACCAAACCGGCGCGCAGCGCGGACGCCCAGCTGTGGGGAGCCGAGAAGGTCACCGACACCGCCCACCAGCTGACCGCCGACTACCAGCTGACCAGCGCCGCCGACGGCAGCTTCAACCTCTGCTACACCCCGGCCACCACCACCTCGATGAGCAGCCTGTGGGTGCGGTTCCGCACCGAGAGCAACCAGTACTGGAAGGTCGCCGACACCACCGGCACCCCGTACACACTGGACTCCGCCACCCAGAACAACATCGCCGCCAGTACCTCGCTGGGCACGGTCAAACCCCCGGCGGCCACCGCCCGGGCCTGGCACGCCTTCGACACCGTCAACCTGCTCTACCAGCACCGGAACAACCCCGCCACGGCCTGCTGGTCCTCGCACGAGGCGAACAACGCCTGCACCGAACTCACCGTCCGCTGGACGGCGAACTCGGCCGACGGGACGTACTACGACCTGGCCGGCACCGTCCACCTGGCCGCCGCCGACCCGGACTCCGAGCACACCGTGCTGCACGAGTCCGGCCACTTCCTGATGCACCGCCTGTACAACGGCGTGTTCCCCGCGGTGAGCAACTGCAGCCCGCACTACGTCAACCTGGTCAGCTCGGCGAGCTGCGCCTGGACCGAGGGCTTCGCCGACTCCACGGCCGCCTACCTGCTCGGTGACTACCGCTACGTCTGGCCCGACGGCAGCAGCTACCCGTTCACCTACACCACCGGCTGGAACACCGGCGACCAGGTCCAGGGCAACGTGGACGGCTCGCTGCTCGACCTGTGGAACAACGTCGACGGCGGCTGGAACGGCACCGTCGCCCTGCTGACCTCGCACGCCCCGTCGACCTTCGCCGACTACTTCAAGAACGACCGACCGCTGGGCAACCTCGCCACCACCGGCAGCGCGCTCAACTACCTGGCCGCCCACACCGTCGACTACGGGCCCAACCCGGTGGGCGACAACCAGTACCACGCCTTCACCAACGGGGGCGGCCTGGCCCTGGAGCACGCCGGGCAGTGCGCCAACTCCACCAACGTGGTCGCCGACCTCGACACCTACGACTCCACCCACGCCTCGGAGAAGTGGAAGCTGGACCCGAACGCGGACGGCACCACCCGGATCTACGACAGCTGCCCGACCCCGCTGACCCTCACCGCGCCCGCCGCGGCCGGCGGCCAGGTCACCCTCCAGGCCTTCAACTCCGCCAGCCAGTACCAGAAGTGGCAGGTCACCCAGAACGGCAGCGGCACCCTGACGATCACCAACCCGGCGACCGGCTACGTGCTCGACAGCGCCGCCGTGAGCACCGGAGCGGCCGTGGTCGTCAACGCGGCCGGCAACGCCAACACCCAGGACTGGGCGACCCTCGCCTGAGCCGATCCCGGGCCCTGGACCACGCCCCGAGGCGCCGAGCCAAGGCCCCGGCAGCACGGCCCCGGGCCCGTCGTCCTCGCTCAGCGCTGAGGACGGCGGGCCCGGGGCTCCGCTACGCGGTCACTGACAGGCCTTGCGGCCGTGGTTCGCCTTCTTCTTCCGCCGGGCCTTCTTCTTGCGGGCGCGCTTGGACACCGTGCTCCTCCTGGTCCTGGGTGGGTGGACGCGGTTCAGGCGGCCCGGCCGACCAGCTGGTCGGCGAGCTTCACCAGGCGCCTCTGCGAGCGCTCCTCCTGGGCGGCCTGGGCCGTCGGGGCGGCGACGCCGCCGTCGTAGTAGGCGCCGTTGGCGATCTCGGCGGCCGGCAGGCAGAGCCGGACCACGGCCGCCGCACCCTCCGCCGCCGGCGCGCCGACCCGCCCGTAGAGCGGCAGCAGCGCGGTGTCGCACAGGCCCGGGTTGAGGCTGACGGCGGTGATGCCGGATCCGGCCGGAGCCATCTCGGCGGTCGCCATGGTGAGCGCCAGCTGCGACTGGGCGTACGCGGCGACCCTGGAGTACTTCTTCACCCGGTGCGGGTCCGACCAGTTCATCGACGCGGTGCGGTGCAGGGAGGAGGACACGTTGACGATCCGGGCGTCCCCGGCCGCCGAGAGCGGGGCCCGGAGCAGCTTGGCCAGCAGGTGCGCGGCCAGGAAGTTGACCTGCAGCGAGAGCTCGTTGCCGTCGTCGGTCAGGATGCAGCGCTCGGGCGCCATCACGGCGGCGTTGTTCACCAGCAGGTCCAGCGCGGGGTAGTGCTTGACGACCGTGCCGGCCAGCACCGCGACCTCCGCCAGCTTGGTGAAGTCGGCGGCCAGTTCGACGAGTTGGTCCCGGCGGGCCCCGGCGGCGATCAGCCGGCCCACGGCGTCCTCGGCCTCCGCGGTGGTCCGGGCGTGCACCAGGACGTTCGCGCCCAGCCCGGCGAGCAGCCGGGCGGTCTCCCAGCCGATGCCGGAGGAGGCGCCGGTGACGAGGGCGGTACGGGCGGACAGAAGAGTGTCGGACATGACCCATCCAAGGGTGCTGGGCACCGGCGGGGTACGGCGACGGGGCGGCGCGCGGCCGCCCGCGCCGGTGTCGCCGGTGCGGGAAAGGGGTGTGGTGCGAGAAGGAGCGACGACCGCCCGCCCCCGCCTCGGAGCCGAACGGGGCGGAGGACGGGCGGCGGTGATCGGCACGGGCTCGGCGGGACTGCGCCGGGCCCGTACGCGCGGCCGGTGACCGGCGGGAAGGAGCTCGGTACTACCGGACGGCAGTGGCGACCGCGACCGCGACGACGAACCGCGGCCGGCTATGCGGCGGGCGGTCGTGGTGGCGGGTCGAGCGGTGCATGCCGTCCATCAAAGCCCGCGCCGATGCCCGGGGCAAGCTCCGTCACCCGCCCTGACGAACTCCTGACGCTCCCCTGACACGGGCCGGCCGACAGCGCGCCCGGCGGTGCGTCGGCAGGGTGCTCCGGGGAACTGAACGGCCCGCGCCCCGGGGTGGCGGGGCGCGGGCCTTCGGTGGTGGTTCAGTGGTTCAGTGGTTCAGCAGTGTCTCAGCGGTGGCCGGTCCGGCATCAACGGCCCTGGAGCGACCTGACGTTGTCCCCGAAGGTCCAGCCCTTCGAGCCGTCCCAGTTGAGCGACCAGGTCATCAGGCCCTTCAAGGCGCCGCCGAAGTTGCCCCAGGCCTGGCCGACCGAGCCCGGGTCCAGGTAGCCGCCGCCGGCACCCGGCTGGGCCGGGAGGCCGGGCACCTGCTTGTCGTAGGGCACCTTGACGGTGGTGCCCTGGATGGTGAGGCCGTTGTTCAGGCAGGTGGTCTGGACGGTGAAGCCCTGCACCGTACCGGCCTGGTAGGAGTCGCCGGAGCAGCCGTACATGCTGCCGTTGTAGTACTGCATGTTCAGCCACCACAGCTGGCCGTTGTCGGCGTACTTCTTGATGATCGGCAGGTAGGCGCCCCAGATGGAGCCGTAGGTGACGCTCCCGCCGGTGACGTACGCGGTCTCGGGGGCCATGGTGAGGCCGAAGCCGGCGGGCATCTGGGCCAGCACGCCGTCGATGATGCGCATCAGGTTGGCCTGGGAGGCGGAGGGCGTCTTGATGTCGCCGCTGCCGGAGAGGCCGGTCTCGATGTCGATGTCGATCCCGTCGAAGTTGTACTTCTTGAGGATCGGGACGACGGTCGCCACGAAGCGGTCGGCGACGGTGCTGGAGCTCAGGTCGATGCCGGCGGCGGCGCCGCCGATGGACATCAGGATCGTCGCCCCGGCCGCCTTGGCCTGGCACATCTCGGCGGGGGTGGAGACCTTGACGTTGGCGTCCATGCCGTCCTGCCACTGCACGGTGCCGTCGGAGAGGATCACCGGGAAGGCGGCGTTGATGACGTTGTAGCCGTGCGCGGCGATCCGGCTGTCGGTGATGGGCACCCAGCCCAGGCCCGGGTGGACGCCGTTGGCGGCGCCGTCCCAGTTCTCCCAGTAGCCCTGGAGGACCTTGCCCGTGGGCCGGGGCTTGGTCGGGCAGGTGTCACCGCCCGGCGGGGTGGTCGGCGGGGTCGTGGGAGGCGTCGTGGGCGGGGTGGTGGGGGGCGTGGTGGGCGGCGTCGTGGGCGGCGTGGTCGGCGGGGTGGTCGGCGGGGTGGTGGGCGGCGTGGAGCTGCTGCCGCCGGGGCCGGTGAGTGACACGTCGTCCGCGTAGTAGGCGGGCTGCCCGTACCAGCCGTGCAGGTAGACCGTCACCGAGGTGGTGCCGGGCCCGGTGGTGAAGTTGACGCTGAGCTGCCCGTAGGAGGCGTTGCCGGGCGCCCAGGTGGACGGGTCGCTGCCGCCGGTGCCGCTGGCGCCCAGGTAGACGTAGCTGCCCTGGACGTAGGCACTCAGCGTGTACGCGGAGTTGGGCTGCACGCTGATGGTCTGGGAGCACTGGGCGGTGTCCTGGCCGGTCGGCGTGGACTGGAGGGCGGCGCTGCCGGAGTGCACCGGGCTGCCGACCACCGCGGCGGTGCCGGGCGAACACGTCCAGTTGGAGAGTCCGCTCTCGAAGCCGGGGTTGGCCACCAGGTTGGGGGTCGCGGCCCCGGCGGTGACGGAGCCGGTCACCGCGATGCCGGCGCCGATCAGGGCGACCGTCCCGACCACGGCGAGGGAGCGGACCAGCGCGCTCGGGCGGTGCAGGGCGGCCCGGGGTGTCGTCCGCGACGCGCGTTCCAGACCCGTCCGGCGCGGCTCCCCGCCGGGACGGCCGGCCTCCGGAGCGGGGTGGGAACCGCCCGACGGGCGTGGGGTTCGGGACCTCCGACGGAACATGCTGTGCTCCCTTCCGACCGGGGCGCCAGGGACGTGACCGACGCGTGGGGGCGTGACGCCCGGCCGTGGGTGAGGTGGGGGGACATGTGGGGCTGTGCCGGACCGGATCGTAGGAGGGGAGCCGGAGTTGGTCAATAGGTCTGGACCATTAAGGTCTGGACCACTCACGGTTTGAGCCACCCGGACGGCCACCCGTCCACCACCCCGGCCCGCCCCCCCCCCCCCCAACCGCCCCGGCGCGCCGCCCGCCGCCGCCCATACCGACACCGAGGCAAAATAAAAAAAAAACAAGAACCC
>NZ_JBHWIV010000141.1:0-12037 GCF_042731675.1 Kitasatospora sp. NPDC059827
GTCTGCGGGAGTTCGAAGACTGGCCCTATCCGGCAACCGGGGCGAAGCGGACCGGCAGGTGGACCAGGGCGCGGTGGAACGGGCCCGGGCGCCAGAGCAACTCACCTGCCGGGGTGGCCAGTTCGAGGTCGCTGAGCCGGCTGGTCAGCTGCTCGATGGCGGTGATCGCGATCAGCAGGGCCGGGTCCCGGGCCGGGCAGGCGTGCGGGCCGGCCGCCCAGGCCAGGTGGGCGCTCTCGCCGCTGCGCAGTTCGGCGCCGTCCGTGGCCGGCGCCGCCTGGGAGTTGGCGGCCGCGTACGAGACCAGCACCAGCGAGCCGGCCGCGATCTCGCGGCCGTGGAAGGTGATGTCGTACCGCGGGTAGTGGGCCGAGAGGTTGGCCATCGGCGGCTCGTGCCACAGCACTTCGTCGATCGCCTGGTGGGCGGTCATCGCGCCGCCGAACAGCGAGCCGGCGTAGCGGGCGTCGGTGAGCAGGCGCAGCAGGGCGTTGCCGATCAGGTTGGTGGTCGGCTCGTGCCCGGCGATCATGGTCAGGGTGATCTGCCGGATCACCTCGTCGTCGTCCAGCCCGACCGGGTGGGTGACGAACCAGGAGGCCAGGTCGTGCCGGGGGCGCTCGCGGCGCTCGGCGACCATCGCGGTGACCACCGCGACGAGCTTGCCGTACGCGGCACCGGCCCGGGCGCCCGACTCGATCAGCCCGGTGATCGCGGCCACCACCTCGGCGTGCTCCTCCTCCGGCACGCCGAACCCGGTGGTCAGCACGAAGGCGGGCAGCTGGCGGGCGTACTCGGCGATCAGGTCGGCGCTACCGACGGCGGCGAAGCGGTCGATCAGCTGGTGGGCGACCTCGGCGACCTGGCGCTGCAACCGGTGCGGTTCGAGCAGGGCCAGGCCGTCGGTGATCACCGCGCGGTAGCGGGCGTGCGTCGCGCCGTCGCTGAACAGCGCGGTGGGGCGGTAGCCGAGCACCGGCAGCAGCGGGGAGTCCGGCGGGACGGTCGCCTGCCAGGCGCGGGAGTCCTTGGAGAAGGTGTCGGTGTCGCGCAGCAGGTCCAGGGCGGCCTGGTAGTCGGTGACCAGCAGGGCCTCGACGCCGGGGGCGATCTCGACCGGGGCGACGGCGCCGTGGCGGCGCAGCCGCTCGTACACCAGCTGGGGGTCGGCGGCGAAGACCGGGCCGTAGATCGGGGTCGGTCGGGTCTCGACGGTCACGGGCGTTCCTGGGGATCGGTGGCGGTGGCGGTGGCGGGCAGGGTCTCCAGGACGTGCTCGGCCAGGGCGATCAGCGCGTCGAGGCTGCTGCCGCGCTCGCGCGCGTCACACAGCAGCAGCGGGGTCGCGGCGTGCAGGTCCAGGTGGGCGCGCAGCACCTCGGGCGGGTGCTCCGGGGAGTCCGGGAAGGTGTTGACGGCGACGGCGTACGGCAGGCCCTGCTCCTCGACCATGTCCATGATCTCGAAGGAGTCGGCCAGTCGGCGGGTGTCGGCGAGCACCAGCGCGCCCAGGGCGCCGCGGGCGATGTCCTGCCAGAGCGGGAAGAAGCGGCGCTGGCCGGGGGTCCCGAACATGTAGAGCACCGTGTTGCCGGGCAGGGTGAGCCGGCCGAAGTCCACCGCGACGGTGGTGGTGGTCTTCTCCGGCAGGCCCGCCAGGTCGTCCACCGGCCGCCCGGTCTCGGTCATCGCCTCCTCGGTGTGCAGGGTGGCGATCTCGGAGAGGGTGCGGATGAGCGTGGTCTTGCCGACCCCGAACGGGCCGGCGACCACCAGTTTCATCAGCAGCTGGTCCCGGTCGGGCAGGTAGCCCACCCGGCTCGACCCTGCGGCCGGGAGGTCCTGGCCGGGGCCGGGGCCGGGGTCACCGGAGCGCACGGAGTCCAACGAGGAGCCTCTCGACGATGGAGCGGTCGGTCTGCTGGGCGCGCGGGATCGGCGCGCGGGCGCGCAGGCAGCCCGCCTCGACCAGGTCGGCCGCCAGGAAGACGGTGGCGCTGACCGGCAGGCGCAGGTGCGCGGCGGCCTCCACCACGGTCAGCGCCCCGGGGCGCAGCAGCTCCCAGAGCCGGCGGTGCTCGGGGTCGAGGTCGCCGGGCGGTTCGGCGCGGTCCGCGAACAGGACGGTCAGCCGCTCGAAGCCGTCGGTGCCGGGGCGGCTGCGGCCGCCGGTGGCCAGGTAGGCGGGCACCATCCGCCTGCGGGGGACGGCGCTCATGACCCGGTCGGGGTGCCCTGCGCGCCGGCCTCCTGCCGGGACGGGCTGGCCAGGGCCCGGCCGAGGGCGGCGACCTGGAGCTGCATCTGGTAGGCCACGTTGCCGAGTTGGGCGTCCGGGGCGGTGAACACGGCGAGCGAGGTGTTCTCCCCGGCGGGGACCACGATGGCGTAGCCGAGGTCGGACTCCACCACGGTCTGGGCCAGCCGCGGCCGCTCGACGTCGGTGAAGGCGGTGGTGAAGGCGCGGGCCGCGGCGTGCACGGTGGCGGTCATCGCGGCGACCCGCTCGGCGGAGGCCCGGCCGAGGCCGTCGGAGGCGGCCTCGACGAGGCCGTCACCGGTGGCGACCACCGCGTGCAGCACCCCCGGGAGCTCCAGCAGCGGGTTCAGCACCCAGGAGATCTCTTCGGTGGCGGTCGGGCTGGGCGAGCTGCTCACTGCTCGGCTCCTTCTAAGGTCGGTCCGGTGGTGCGGTCACCGGTCGGTCCGGCGGTGGTGTCGCCGGTGTCGCGGCCGGCGGTGGTGTCGCCGGTGCTGCGGGTCTCGCCAGTGCTGCGGGTGCTGTGGGTGTCGCCGGTGCTGCCGGTCGCCGTGCTCCCGGGGGTGCCCGGGGCGGCCTGTGCCGCCGCGGCCCGGCCGGAGTCGGTGCCGCGCTGCAGGGCCTGCCAGTGGGCGGCGGCCCGCTCGGGGGTGCGGACGTACGGTGCGGGCTGCTCCCCCGGGCCGCCCGCCGTCCCGGCGGACGATGCCCCGGCGGACGGTGCTCCGGCGGACGGTGCCCCGGGCGCCGCCCCCGGTTCCTCGCCGGTGCGCGGACGCCGCCGCCGCCGGCTGGGCAGGCCGCTGCCGTCCCCGTCGGGGGTGGTCCCCGTGTCCGGGTCGGGCACCACGTGGATGGCCGGCGCCGGGTGCGGGCCGGGCTGGTTGTGGCGGTCGGCGAGCACCGGCGGGGCCTGCTCGTCGGCGTCGCGCATCGGCGGGACGGCCGCGACGGTGGGCGCCGGTGCCGGGCCGCTGCCGGCCCGCAGCGGCAGCGGGGTGAGCACGGACAGCGGCTGCTCGTCGTCCACCGTGGTCACCAGCGCGGCCGGGATGCGCAGGAGGGTCCGCATCCCGCCGTACGGCGAGGGCTCGATGTGGCAGGTGAAGCCGTACTGGCGGGCCAGCTTGCCGACCACCGCGAAGCCGGTCTTGGGCGGGTTGCCCAGCTCGGTGAGCAGCACGTCCGACGGGCCGGCCAGCAGTCGGCGGGCCCGGCGCAGCTGGTCCTCGTCCATGCCGATGCCGCTGTCGTCGACGATCACCAGTGCGCCGCGGCCGCCCTGCTGGACGGTGACCGGGACGTCGGTCTCCGGGTGGGAGTAGGCGGTGGCGTTGGCGAGCAGTTCGGCGATGGCGATGGCGATCGGCTCGGCGGCCCGGGCGACCACGGCGAGCCGCTGCTCGCGCAGGTGGTTGGCGACCTTGATCCGGGCGTAGCCGGGCACCCGGGAGAGCGCGCCGACGACGACCTCGGCGAGCGGGGAGTCGGTCCGGGCCAGGCCCGGCCAGGCCTCGCAGAGCACGGCGACGGTCTGGATCCGGCGCAGCGCGACCTCGTTGCGGAAGTCGACCTCCAGCAGCCGGGGGTCGTCGTTGTCGTGCTGGAGCTGCTGGACCAGGCTCTGGATCTGGTAGAGCAGGGTCTGGATCCGGGAGGTGGCGCCGCGCATGGCGGCCCGGGCGGCGGCGTCGACCCGCTCGCGCTCGTCGGCGAGGGCCGCGGTGGTGGCGTCCAGGACGGACTGCAGGGCCCGGACGCCCTCGGGGCCGACGGCCTGCGGGTCCAGCGGGCCGACCGTCGGGGCGTTGGTGTGGGTCAGCCGGACGGCGGTGGCGGCGACCCGCTCCTGGGCGAGGTGGCCGATCTCCGCCAGCAGTGCGGCGCCGCCGCGGTCCGCGGCGGCCAGCCGGGCCTCGGCGGCCGCGGCGCGGGCGTTCGCCTCCCCGATGCCGGCGTTCGCCTCCTTGGCCCGGGCGTTGGCGGCGGCGCCCCGCTGGTCGGCGGCCCGGGTGTGCTCCTCGGCCCGCCGGGTCTGCTCGGCGGCGTTCCGTACGGCCTCCTGGGCCTCGTCCCGCTGGCGTTCCGCGCGGGCGAGTTTGGCCTCGGCGGCGCGGGCCTGCTGCGCGCCCTGGCCGAGCGCGGCCTCGGCGGCCACCGCCCGGCGGACGGCCGCGGCCCGGCCGCGGGCGAGCACGACCGCGGCCGCGGTGGTGGCCAGCGCCAGGACGATCAGCGCGATCAGCGCGATCTGCGTCATCGGGGTCCTCGGGTGTCCTTGCTGCTCGGCCCGGGCCTGCGCCCGGGGTGCGGTTCCGGGCGGAGCTCGGGAGCGGGGTGCGCGCGGGTGCGGTGGTGCGGGTGCCGGGGTGCGGGTGCCGGGTGCGCGCGGGGTCCGGCCGGGGTCGGGGCCGGTGCCTGACGGTCGGTGCCCCGACGACTGGTACCCCGACGGTCGGTTCCGGGCGGTCAGTTCCGGGCGGGGCGCGGGCGCGGGATCCGGGCCGAGTCCTCGGCCAGTTCGCGGGCCACCACGGCGACCTGGGCCATGGCGTCCAGGATGCCGGGCAGTTCGGAGCCGTCCAGGTGCCGGTACTCGGCCGCGACGGTGAGCACCAGCCGCTCGGGCAGGCCGAGTTCGGGGTGGCGCTGCTCGGCGATCACCCGCCGGGCGGCGTCCAGCGCGGGTATCCCGGCGGCGTGCAGGGTGTGGGCGCGCTCGCGGACGTACGCCAGGTAGCCGATGTGCTCCTGGACGCCCTCGCGGTCGAGCACCGGGCCGTGGCCGGGGACGAAGATCTCCGCGCCGGTGTCCAGGGCCTGTTCGCAGGCGCCGATGACGTTCTCCAGCGGGCCGGCCCAGTGCGAGGGGTGGTCGCCGGGCTGTTCGGGGGTCGAGGAGAAGATCACGTCGCCGGTGAACACGGCGCGCTGGTGCGGCAGGTGGACCATCAGGTCGCCGCCGGTGTGGGCGGCGGGCAGGCTGGTGATCTGCACCGGGTAGCGGCCGACCGTGAGTTCCAGCTCGCCGGTGAAGACGGTGTCCGGGTGCACCGGCTCGGTGGTGGACCAGTCGAAGCCCCCGAAGTGCTCGCGGAGGTAGCCGCCGAGCGGGGAGTCCGGGTCGCTGTTGGTGAGCAGGGCGTGCTGCTGCTGGGGGGTGGGCTCCCAGTGGATGTGCTCCAGCGCCTCGCGGGTGGCGATCACCTCGGCGTCGGGGAGTACTCCGGCGCCCCACAGGTGGTCGCCGTTGGCGTGGGTGACGACCACCCGGTCGATGTCGACCCCGGTCGGCAGCAGGCGCCGGCTGGCGGCCAGGAACTCCCCGGCCAGTGAGGGGTCGTAGGGGGTGTCGATCCAGAGCGCGGTGGTCTCCGAGGCCAGCAGGCCGCAGTTGGCCAGGCCCCAGCCCCGCTTCGGGGGGAGCCACACGTACAGGTCCTCGGCAATCGCGCTCACGTTCGCACGGTTGATCGTCATGCGCGCGATTATGCCCATGTTGTGTCAGGGGTGGGGCAAAAGCTGTACGAACAGCTGGAGTTAGTGCCCCGTTCCCTCCCGCACTGTCCGGATTCGCACCACGTGGTCGAGACCAATCGTCTCACGGCTCGGGACGACTGGTGGACACCTCGCCCCGGAAACCCGACGGGACGTCGGACCGCTGGGTGGGCAGCACCCGGCAGACCTCGACCGTGACGTCCACCGTGTCCAGCCCGATCACCCGCCCCTCCACCGCGACGAATCCTTTCTCCCCCGAGCGGAACAGCGCCGCCAGCGGGGACCCGCGGTTCGCCGAGGTCAGGGCCTCCACCGCCATCGCCGAACCGAAGGCGAACACCCCGCAGAGCACGACGCAGGGCGCCTGCCGGGGCGTGCGGGTGACGAAGATGAAGCCGTGGTCGCGGATCAGCTCCCCGGCCGGGTTGTACAGCGCCTCGAAGGTCATCCCGCCCCAGCGGGCACGGGCCTCGTCCGGGTACTCGACCGCGAAGTCCGGGAACACCGTGTCCAGCACGCCACCGGAGTACGAGTTGACGCCCGGCCCGCCGATCGAGAAGGTCGGCATCCGCGGGTCCTGCGCCCCCGCCACCACCAGCTCGATCGTCGCCTTGCGGTTGACCTTCCGCAGCAGGTCGGTCAGTTCCGCTATCGCCCTGGCCTCGGCCATCGGCACGAACAGCACGTTCTTCGGCCCGCGGCTGGTCAGCTGGCAGCCGTCCGAGGTGAAGGCGAACTCCGCCACCTCCAGGCTCGGGATGACGATCTGCACCCGCCCGTACGGCGCCAGCAGCGCCCGCAGGAAGCCGTAGCGCAGGAACAGCCTGGTACGGGCGAGGGAACGGGCCGCGAGGAAGCCGATCACGGCCGGTACCGATGCGATCAGCACCTGGAGCAGGATCTCCATATGATCCCCCGGAGGAAGACTCGACCACGAACTGTGCGCCCTGGTCATGTCCCCGTCCGTGGCCGGAAATACCCCCCTTCGCGGCAAATCGGGGTGGCCGGATCTCCGCGCCCCCGGTCACCCCAGGCGCTTGATCCCCTTGCGCTCCCCCGCGCAGCGCTCGTACCCCAGCCAGGCGTTGACCGCCAGCATCGGCGCGTTGGTGGCGTCGTTGCTGGTGTACGCGCGGCGGTGACCGGCCGCCGCCGCGAGCCGCAGCGACTCCAGCTTGGCCAGCTTGGCCAACCCGCGGCCGCGGAACTCCCGGCGGCAGGCGGTGAACGCGGACCAGTAGCGGTCCACCCCGTCGGTCTGCGCCATGGTGAAGGCCGCCGGCTCGCCATCCACCACGGCGACCACCGTCAGCCCGAGGTCGAGGTCCGGCCGGGCCCAGTCGCCCCGCAGCCACTCCTCGTAGTCCAGGGCGTCCATCACCACCTCGCCGGGCTCGTCCCGGATCGCGTCCGCCTCCACCAGGAACAGCGGGCGCGGATCGTCCGCCCAGTCGGTGGCCGGGCGCAGCTCGACGCCGGCCGGCCGCACCGGTGCCTGCGGCAGCGGGAGGGTCAGGTCCCGCCCGCCGAAGTGGGCTTCGCGCCCCGGCTCGTAGCCCCGGGCGGCACCGAAGGCCAGGGCGGCGGGCTCGTCGTCCAGCCAGGTGTGCAGTTCGGCCACCCCGTGGGCGCTCAGGTGCCGTTCGGCCGCGGCCAGCAGCGCGGTGGCCGCGCCGCGCCGCCGGAACCCGGGCAGCACGCTGCCGTTGGCGTAGCCGACGCCGGTGGTCGTCGTCCCGAGCACCAGTCCGCATCGCACCGCGCCGACCACCCGGCCGTCCAGTTCGGCGACGAAGGTGCGGAAGCGCTCCTCGGGATTCTTCCGGGAGTTCATCCAGAGCAGCGCCTCGGCGCTCATCACCAGGTGCTCGCGGCCGGCCCGGTGGGCGGCGGTCACCGCCTCGGCGTCGGCGGGGCGGAAGTCTCGGATCGTCAGTTCGGTCTCAGTCATCGATGCGCACGCTATCCGCGCCCGTCCTCCGCCGCCTCCGAATTTTCCCGCCGCCGGGCCGCCCGTCTGCGGATTCGCCCCGGACGCCGGGCCGGAATCCTCGCGCACCTGAACGGCAAGGCTCAAATAATGCTCTGAGAAGACCGGGTGAGGCTTGGCAGCCACCCCGCCCGGGGACATCCTCAGCAACACGGCCGCGCGGTCCTGGCGACGACGCCCGCACCGCCCGACGGCCTCCCCGCCCAGCCCTCCGAAGGGGGCGAACCGATGACCTCCCCTGCCCTGGACCTGCCCGGCTCCACCGCCTCCACGGTGGACACCACCGCGACGGGCACCGCAACGACGGGCACCACCGCGACGGGCACCACCGCGCCCCGGCTCGGCGTCGGCCTCGGCTGGCGCAGCGAGATCGACACCGTGGTCGAGCGCCAGCCCGGCCTGGACTGGGTCGAGGTGGTCGCCGAGAACGTCTGCGCCGACCACCTGCCCACCTCGCTCACCGTCCTGCGCGAACGCGGCGTCACCGTCGTCCCGCACGGCGTCGGCCTCGGCCTCGGCGGCGCCGACCGGCCCGACCCCGGCCGGCTCGGCAGGCTCGCCGGAGCGGCCCTCGCGCTCGGCTCCCCCCTGGTCACCGAGCACCTGGCCTTCGTCCGGGCCGGCGGCCTGGAGGCCGGCCACCTGCTGCCCGTCCCGCGCACCCGGGACTCCCTGCGGGTGATCGCCGAGAACGTCCGGATCGCCCAGGACCAGCTGCCGGTGCCGCTCGCCCTGGAGAACATCGCCGCCCAACTCGCCTGGCCCGACGACGAGTTCACCGAGGGCGAGTTCCTCGCCGAACTCGTCGCGCGGACCGGCGTCCGACTGCTGATCGACGTGGCCAACCTGCACACCAACCGGGTCAACCTCGGCACCGACCCGGCCGCCGAGCTCGACCGCCTGCCGCTGGAGGCGCTCGCCTACGTGCACGTCGCCGGCGGCACCCTGGTCGACGGCGTGTGGCACGACACCCACGCCCACCCCGTCACCGAACCGGTGCTGGAGGTCCTGGCCGAACTCTGCGCGCGGGTCGAACCGCCCGGCGTCCTGCTGGAACGGGACGCCGACTTCCCGCCGCCCTCCGAACTGGCCGGTGAACTGGACGCCATCCGTCGGGTGCTGGAGGGGAGCACCCGATGACGCCCGACCTGAACCCCGTCGAGCCGAAGGGGGGCGCCGGCGCCGAGGACGCGACCGGCACCCCCCGGGGGCGCCTGGCCCGGCGCCAGACGGAACTGCTGGCCGCCCTGGTGGCCGGCGGGCCCGTCCCGCCCGGCTTCGACCCGGACCAGGTCCGCGCCCAGTCCACCGGCCTCGCCGCCAAGCGGCGCGACACCACCGCGAAGGTCGCCCCCGACCTGCCCCGCCTGCTCGGGGCACCGTACGGGCCGCTCTTCCTCGCCTACGCCCGCACCCACCCGCAGACCGGCGGCTACCACGCCGACGCCCGGGCCTTCGCCGCGTGGGTGCTCACCGACGGCGGCCCGTCCGCCGCCGACCACCGCCGCGCCCTGGAGCAGTGGCTCCACCCGGCGCCCGAACCGCCGCCCGGCCCGCTCGCCAGGCTGCGCCGGGCCCTGCGCGGCCACTGATCCGACGTCTCATTCGGGGGAACCGCCCATGTGGCACAACAGCTACTTCCTGATCCCGGCCCTCCTGCTGGTCGCGGCCGCGCTGTACGCCTCCCAGGCCAGACAGCGGGTCCGCCACGTGCCCCACCCGCAGGGCCTGCCCGGCCGCGGCCTGCCGCTGCTGGACACCGCCTTCCTGGCCGGCGGCCCGGGCCGGGTCTTCGACACCGCGCTGGTCCGGATGCACCTCGGCGAACAGGTCGTGATCAACCGCGCCGGACTGGTCACCCTCACCGGCGCCCGCCCGTACGACGCGGTCGACCAGGCCGTGCACGACGCCGTCGGCGCGACCGGCAGCCGGCAACTCGGCACGGTGCGCCGCACGGTGATGCGCTCCGCCGCCGTCCAGGAGATCGGCGACCGGCTCGCCGACCGCGGCCTGATGCGCCGCCCGGAACGGCTGCACCGGGCCCGCGTCGCACGGCGGCTGCTCTGGCTGGCGATGCTCGACGTCGTGGTCTTCGCCGGGCTCGCCCTGCTGCTGGACGACAACGACGCCCTCTACGACCGCCCCAACCTCTGGTACCCGGGCCTGCTGCTGCTCCTCGGCGCCGTCACCCTGCTCGCCACCCTCCCCGCCGACGGCCGGGTCACCCCGGCCGGGCACCGCCAGCTCGCACTGATGCAGGGCAGCACCCCGTGGACGCCCGGCTCCGGCGTCTCCCCCCGGCTGACGGGCGGCGCGGTGCTGGGCGCGGTCGCCCTCGGCGGACTGGCCGCGGCCGCGCTGGACGACCAGGAGCTGGAGGCCGCGATGCTGGCCGCGGCGGCCGAGGACGAGGCGGTGCGACAGGCCCAGGCGGCCTCGTCCTCCTCCTTCTTCTCCTCGTCGGGCGGATCCTCGGCCGGCAACTCATCGTCAGGCGGCTCCTCCTGCGGCGCCGCCTCCACCGCCACCACCACCTCCTGCGGCTCCTCCGACTCCGGCTCCACCCACCACCACTCCTCCTGCGGCTCCTCGCACCACTCCTCGTGCGGCGGCTCCTCGCACTCCAGCTGCGGCTCCTCGTCGAGCTGCGGTTCGTCCTCCAGCTGCGGTTCCTCGTCCAGTTGCGGGAGCAGCTGCGGCGGCTCCTGACGTCACAGTTCGGTATCGCGCCCCGGGAAGCCGTTCCCCGCGCCGGGGCCCCAGGCATAGAACAAGCCCATGTGGTTGCTGTTCCTGATACCGGCCTGTGTCGCGGCGGTGCTGTCCTGCCTCCGGCTGGTGCGGATGACCGCCACCGCCGATGCCCTCGCCGACCAGGACGGTCGGCGCCCGCCGGAAGCCGTCGGCATCGGACTGTACGAGACGGCCTACCTGGCCGGCGGCCCGGACCGGGTGGTGGAGCTCGCCCTCGTCCTGATGGCTGGCCGGGGCCGCCTGCACCTCGCCCACACCGGCTGGACCACCGTGGTCGACCCCAGGGGCCGCAGCCGGCTGGAACGGGCGGTCATCGCCACCGTCGGCCCCGAGGGCCAGTGCCGCACCGACGAGCTGCGCCGGGCGATGGGCGAGCACCCCACCGTGCTGGAGATCGGCGCCCGGCTGGCGCTGGCCGGCCTGGCCACCCCGGCCCTGGTCCAGCGCAACACCGTGGTGGTGGTGCGCCAGGTCCGGCACGCGATGCTGTTGACGGTGGTGCTGCTCGCCGCCGCGGTCTCGCTCAGCGGCTTCACCGGCGGTGACACCCTCGCCCCGCTCGCCTGGTTCTCGCTGCCGCTGGTGCTCACCGCGGGCACCCTGCTGATGGCCCGGGTCGACGTCTACCCGTACACCCGCTGGGCCTCCCCGATCGGCCAGGAGGTGCTGCGCGAGGTCCGCCCGGCCCGCCAGCACGGCCTCGCCGACGACGAGGAGCGCGAACTGCTCACCGCCGTCGCCATGAACGGCCCCGCCGTGCTCCCCGACGCCCGGCTGCGCGCCGCCCTGCGCCCGCACCGCGGCTGAAAACCGGCTGCGCCGACGGCCCTGACCGGGGCAGACTCCGCCCCATGGACGACCACCACCGCGCCGCACTCGACCGCGCCCACCGCGAAGGCCGGCCGGTCCGGCTGCGCCGCTCGATCCCCGGCGCGGACGAGCTGGAGGGCTTCGTCCTCGGCACCGGCCCGGTCTGGACGCTGCTCGTCGCGTGCACCGACCACCACCTCGACGGCTGGACGGCCGTGCGCACCACCGACCTGCGCAAGGTCCGCGACCTCGGCGGCCCCGACACCCTGACCGTGCGGGTGCTGCGCCGCCGGGGCCGGTGGCCCGTCCGGCCGCCGGGCGCCGAACTGCCGCTGGACGACCTGCCGGGGCTGCTCGCCGCCGCCTGTGCGGAGTACGGCCTGATCGCGCTGCACACCGAGCGGAACGCCCCGGACTCCTGCTGGGTCGGCTCCGTCACCGCCGTGCGCCCCGCCTCGCTGCGGCTGCACGAGGTCGACCCCGAGGCGCGCTGGCGCCCGGAGCCGACGAAGTTCCGCTTCTCCGACGTCACCCGGGTCGACCTCGGCACCCGCTACAACGCCGTCCTGCGGGAGTTCGCGGGGCCGCGCCCCTGACGAACGGCCGGAGGCCGGGGCCACCCCACCCCCGGGGGGTGGCGCGCCCCCGGGGGCCGCGGGTGGGGGCACCCCCCTAAGACCCCACACCCTACGCTCGGCGGGGGCCGGGGATCAAAAGCACACCAC
>NZ_JBHWIV010000142.1:0-11865 GCF_042731675.1 Kitasatospora sp. NPDC059827
GGAGCCCAATGCAGCGCATTGGCGACCGACGACAACGCGGCGAGGTGCGCTTGTGCCCTGGGGGTACCTCCCGGCCGAAGGCTGGGGGAGCGTCGGCCCGCAGGCGGGAGTTTGAAGACGGGCCCTGGAGCCGGACCGGTGCGGCAGGAGAGCGCCGCACCGGCCCGGGGGCTCACGCCGAGGTGCCCGTGCGGCCGCGGCGGCCGAGCAGCACGCCCGCCGCCGCAGCGAGGACGCCGAGGACGCCGACCACGATGCCGGCGATGCCGAGACCGCGGGCGGTGGAGTCGCTGGCGTCGGCCTTCGCCGCCGCCGCCGCCGTCGCCGTCGCCGTCGTCGTCGGCGCTGCCGTCGCACCGCCCGTCGGCGCCGGGGTCGCGGCGCCCGCGCTGTCCCCGTCGGCGGCCGCGGCCGTCAGGTGCAGCACCGGGGCCGGGTTCTTCGGCTCCGGCTGTCCGGCCTGGGGCTCCTCGATCCAGCGCACCACATTGCCGTCGCTGTACGTCTGGAGGGCCTTGAAGACGACCTGGTCGGTGCCCTCGGGCAGCGCGCCGAGCTCGACGGTGAAGTCCTGGTAGTGGCCGGGGGCGATCTGGCCGCCGCTCCAGATCACCTGGGAGACCACGTCGGTGACGTCCCCGTCGTCGGTGTGGATCGGGGTGGTGAGCTTGGTCGTGGTGATCTTGTCGGTCCAGCCGGGCACCGGCGCGACCAGGGCGGACGGGACGGGGTGGTCGGTCGGGAAGTCGATCTCCACCTTGACGGTGCTCTTGGTGTCGTCCTCGTTCGGCACCCGGAAGGCGAAGGTCCGGTCGGTGGCGTTCTTCGGGACGCTGGACGGGTCCACGATGACGTGCGCGGAGGCCGTGGTGGCGGCGGCCAGGACGGTCGCGGCCGCCAGGGCGGCAACGGCGGTCACGCGGGTCAAGGGAGTCGGGCGGGTCAGGCTGGAAGGTCGCATGATGCGGTCGTTCTCCAGAGGAGGGCACGCGTGGCCGCGCACGGGCGGGCGGCGGGCCGGTGTCCGAACCGGGCCGTCGTCGCCGCCGTACGGGAGGTCGCGTGCGGTGGGTGATCGGGGGCGGGAGGACGGCCGGGCCCGGGAGCGTCCCCGCTCCGGTCACGCCGTCGCAAGCCCTGGCGGGCCGCGCCTGATCACCACGTGGCGCAGGAAGGCCGAGCACGCCCGGCCCGAGCGGTCGGCGCCCGCGGCCCGGCGCAGCGCGCGCCCGGGGGCGTTCAGCCCGTCCTGCAGGGCCGTGAACAGGGCCAGCACGCCTCGGAGTTGAGCCGCGCAGGCCCGCCCGGTGGCCTCGGCGGCGCGGGCCGCGAGCCGGACCAGCGCCCACACCGCCGCCTCGCCCCGGCGTAGCCACCAGCCGGCGGCGAGGGTCGCGCCCAGGTGCGCCAGGAGCATCGCGGGGCTCAGCCCGACGAGCGTCGCATGGCACCAGAAGCCGAGGTGGGTCGCCGCCACGGCGGTGTGGTGGGCGGTGCCCGCGCCCGCACTCGCCGTGACGTGCGTCATGGCGGCGCCCCGGCGCCCGGCCATCCCCGGCATGCCGCTCATCCCGGGCATGCCCGCCATGTCCGGCATCCCACCCATGTCCGGCACTCCGGCCGTCCCGGCCGCACCGCCGATGCCGCCCCGCGCCGTCCCCGACTGCCCGGCCCCGGACCCGGCAGCGGGCCCGGTCCCGGCAACGGCACCGGCCGCGTGGAACAACAGGTGCAGGCCCGCCTGGCCGCCCAGCAGAGCGCCGACGATCGCCCGGGCCGAACGCTCCCGCCGCGCACCGAGCACAGCGAACGCCGCGACCAGCACCCACCCGAGCAGCAGCACGCCGGGCGACAGCCGGTCCCCCGAGGCCAGCACGTGCCCGGCGGCGGACAGCACGAGGCAGACCGTCGCGAAGGGCAGGGCCCGCAGCACGCGAAGGTCGAGGGCGGCGGCGCGCACCGGCAGCGGTGCGGGCCCGGCGTCGAGGTCGGTCATGGCGGCGCCATCATGGCACGGGATCCCTGTGCCCCGTCGGGGTCTCCCCTGATTCGTCCCCGATCCGGCGCCCGGCGGCGTTTCGGCCCACCCCGCCCCGGCTACCACAGCCGTACGACCCGTCCGGGAAACCGGGCCGCAGGCCTTCATCGCGGCACGCCGGAGGGGTAGTTGAGCTTAAGCGGATCTTCAGCAAGCCCCTGTCATCCTGACCGTGCCGCGGTTCGCCGCGGCCCCAGCCGCCGCTCGTCGCACCAGGCGGCTTCCCCCGCGCCCCGGCCGCGTCCGGGCACCGGATCGTGCCCGGACGGGCACCGGAAGCCACCCGCCCCTGCCCCGTCACCGCCAGAGGATCGGCCGACCGTGTCGCAACTCCCGCACCTCCACGAGGCATCGGCGCACCACGCCGACGCGTCCCGCCCGTCCGCGCCCGCCGCCGGGCGCGTCGTCATCGTCTCCGCGAGCGTGGGCGCCGGGCACGACGGCGCCGCCGACCAACTCGCCCTGCGCCTGGCCGGGTCGGGCCACACCGTCGACCGCTGGGACTTCCTGGACCTGGTCCCCGCCGGGCTCGGACCGCTGGTCTCGGAGTGCTACCGGCGGCTGCTGACCGTCGCCCCCTCCGCCTACCAGCGGATCTACTCCAGCACCGAGTCCACCGGCCGGCCGGGCGCGCTGATCCGGCTGATCCAGCGCAGCACCCACCGCAAGCTGCTGCGCGCGCTGCCGCCGGACACCCGCGCGGTGGTGGCCACCTACCCGATCGCCGGGCAGGTGCTCGGCACCCTGCGCAGCCGGGGCCGGCTGGCGGTGCCCGCCGCGGTCTACCTGACCGACTTCTCCGTGCACCCGCTCTGGGTGGCGCCCGGCGTCGACCTCCACCTGGCGACCCATCCCGTCCCCGCCGAGCAGGCGCGTGCGCACGGGGCCGAGCGGGTCGCGGTCGCGGGCCCGGTGGTCGACCCCCGGTTCACCCCGACCACGGAGACCCTGCGCACGGCCGCCCGGGCCCGGTTCGGGCTGCCGCCGGGCGCACCGCTGGCCCTGCTGGTGGCCGGTTCCTGGGGGGTGGGCGAGGTGGCGAGGGTGGCCGCCGAGGTGCGGGCCACCGGGGCGGCGGTGCCGGTCGTGGTGTGCGGGAAGAACCGGGCCCTGGCGGAGCGGCTGCGGGCGGACGGCGTCGAGCACGCCTTCGGCTGGGTCGAGGACATGCCCGGGCTGATGCACGCCTGCGACGTGCTGGTGCAGAACGCCGGGGGCCTGACCTCGCTGGAGGCGTTCGCCGGCGGGCTGCCGGTGGTCAGCTACCGCTGCATACCCGGGCACGGCCTGACCAACGCGGCCGCGCTCGACCAGGCGGGCCTGGCCCCGTGGGTCCGCGACCCGGCGGACCTCGCGGCCGTCCTCACCGCCATGGTCGACGGGCCCACCGGGCGCCGGTACCGGGAGGCGGGGCTGGCGCTGCACCGCGACGCGTCCGGCCCGGCGGAGGCCATCGCGGCCATCGCGGCCGGTTCCTCCGGCGCTGTACGGGCCGCCGGTGGCTCTCCCGCCGTACCGAGTTCCGGCTCCGCCCCCGCCCTCCCGGACTCCGCCTCCTCCCCCGCCCTACCGGCCGACGCCGCGCCCCCGGTGCACGCCGGACCGCCACCGCTGATCCCCGCGCAACGCCGCCGCCCCGACCGGGCAGCCACCCCCACCCGCGCATCCGCTCCCACCCCACGCCGTCCCGACCACCGTCCCGACCACCGTCCCGAGCGCCGTCCCGACCGCCGCCCGGGTCGCCGCGTCGGCCTCGCGGTCGCGGCGCTCAGCGCGACCGCCTGGCTGTCCACCGCCGGCACCCAACTCGCCGTCGCCTACGGCGGATTCGACGCCGTCGACGCCGGCCGCACCGGCCGGGCCTTCCTCGTGGTGCACCCGCCGCACGGCGGGCACCTCGACGACGCCACCCTGCGCGCCCTGTCGGCCGTGCAGGCCGCCGTCTCGGTCGACACGGACGAGGCCGCCGCCGACCCGGCCGAGGTCCGCCGCTTCGCGGCCGCCGGGCTCACCCTGGTCAACGCCGGCTACGGCCCGCCCTACCAGAGCGGGATCGTCACCCGCCGCGACTCCGTCGAGGCCGGGGCCGACGCCCTGCGCTCCGCCACCGGCGCGAGCAGCTCCTTCTTCCTCTCCAGCCGGGACGTGGACGCCCTCGACCTCGGCCTGGCCGCCTACCACCGCGAGCACCTGGTCGTCCCGGACCTCCGGATCGCCTGCGGCAGCGCCGTCACCCCGCAGCTGAGACCCGGCCAGATCGTCCTGGTCGAGTGCGGCGGCGCCGATCCGGCGGAGCTCACCACGACCATGAACCGTCTGCTCACCTCCCACCGCCCGCCGCGCCTCGGCGCGCTGACCTCCCTTTCCTGAGGCCCCCATGAAGCCCCGCGCGCTCCCGCTGCTCGGCGCCGCCGCTGCCACCGCCGCCGTCGCCGCCACCGCCCTCCACGCGGCTCCCGTGCTCTCCACCTACGGGCCGCTGCGCAACCGGCTGCTGCCCCGGCTCGCCGGGACCGGCCGCCCCGACCACGTGGCCCTCACCTTCGACGACGGCCCGGACCCGTCCTCCACGCCCGCCTTCCTGGCCGTGCTCCAGGAGCGCGGGGTGCACGCCACCTTCTTCCTGCTCGGCTCGATGGCAGTCCGCGCGCCCGCGCTGGTGCGGGAGATCGCCGACGCCGGGCACGAGATCGCCGTGCACGGCTGGGCGCACCGCCCGCTGCTGCTGCGCGGGCCGCGCGCCACCTACGAGGACCTGCGCCGGGCCCGCGACACCGTCGCCGACCTCACCGGCACCGCGCCGCACTGGTTCCGGCCCCCGTACGGCGTCATGAGCGCGAGCGCCCACCTCGCGGCCCGCCGGCTCGGCCTGACCCCGGTGCTGTGGACGAGCTGGGGCGAGGACTGGACCGGCCGCGCCACCCCGGACACCGTCCACCGCACCGTCACCGCGGACCTCTACGGCGGCGGCACCGTCCTGCTGCACGACTCGGACTGCACCTCGGCCCCCGAGGCCTGGCGCTCCGCCCTCGGCGCCCTGCCCCGGCTGCTCGACCACTGCGCCACCCGGGGCTGGCAGGTCGGCCCGCTCCGCGAGCACGGGGTCGGAGCCGGGCCCGGAGGCGGCGCGGCCTGAACTCGACCGAGGACGGAACCCGGCGCGTCAACCGACGACGGAACCCGGCGCGACAGCGGCCCCGGCGCGTCAGCCCGAAACGGACTGCGGCCCGGCCGCGATGCGGGCCGCCCTGGCGCACACCCGCCGCAGCAGCGCGTTCAGTTCGGTGCGCTGGCCCTTCGTCAGCGGGGCCAGCAGGTCCTCCTGGACGGTGGCGGCGTCGCCGTGCAGCCCCTCCAGGGCGGCCTCGCCCGCGGCGGTGAGGGTCACCACCTCGTGGCGGCCGTTGACCTGGACGACCATCGACTGCACCAGCGCGGCGGCCAGCAGTTCGTCGAGCGCCCGGGACACCTCCGCCTCCGGCAGGCGCAGCCGGGCGGCGAGGTCGGGCCGGGCGTGCGCGCCCTGCCGGGACAGCGCCGCGAGCACCGACAGGTGGGTCTGGCCCATCCCCCGGGCCCGCCAGCGGTCCGCCAGCAGGCCGTCCGCCGCCCGGCCGGCCGCGGACAGCAGGTAGACCGTCTGCTCGAAGGGACTCGACGATCCCTTCCGCCCGTCGTACACGTGCCATCCAATCGCTGGGAGAGGGCTGCACCACCTCCGGTCCGGGCCCCGGAGTGCCGACGCCCATGCCCGCGCCGGGCCGAGTCGTACCGACGGTGAGCGGTACGGAACGCGCGGAGGGCGCGAGGACCACGGGCACGCGGTGCTGCGGACGGGCGGGAGCAGCCACACCCTACCCACGGTCGGCGGCTCCGGTCTACATCGATGTCGTCGAACCACGAGGTCACCGGCCCCGCACCGCGCCCCCGGACCGGGTCACGCTCTGACGGCCGGTCGACGTATCTCCGCACGCGGGCACGTGTCGGTCGTACAGGGACCTTCCGGGCTCCCGCATACTCGCGATCGCTGTTCGAAGGCGCCCGCACCGCGCCCGGCAGCCGACCCGAGCACCCGACCCGAGCACCCGACCCGAGCCCGCCGGAGGACCCGTGACCACACCCCCGACCACCCCCGACCCCGATCCGGTCGTCGCGGCGCCGACGTACCTGGCGGACATCCGCACCTACTTCCGCCCCGAGGACGTGGCCCACATGGCCACCAAGGGCATCGACCTCGGCACCTACGACGGGGTGAAGCAGAACGCCCTCACGATCTTCGCCCACACCTCGCCGCCCAACGCGGGCATGCCCCCGGACGCGGCGGGCAAGTGGAGCGCCAACCGCTCGCAGACCTTCAAGAACTGGATCGTCAACGGCTTCCCGCTCGGCACCTCGACACCGGTCACGACGCCGCCCGGCGGGGCGGCCCCGGCCCGGCTGCGCAAGGACGTCACCACGCTCACCGACGCCGAATTCGCGCTCCTGACAACGGCGTTCAACGGCGTCATGGCCCGCTCCAGCACCGCACCGGACGGCTACTTCACCCTGGCCGGGCAGCACGGGCTCCCGAAGGCCTGGTGCCTGCACCACGAGCCCCGCTTCAACCCCTGGCACCGCGTCTACCTGCGCGAGTTCGAGGACGCGCTGCGCTCCGTCCCGGGCTGCCAGGACGTGACGCTCCCCTACTGGGACATCTCCACCCCGCTGCCGGACCGCCTGCAGCACCCGCCGTTCGACCAGTACGTCCTGCCGGCCGATCCCGGCGCCACCGCGACGCCGCCGGTCACCGGGCTCTTCCCGTACACGACCAAGCGCTACCCGGTCGCCGACATCACGGCGAACGTGACGAGCTTCGGGGTCCTCGACGACATCGCCACGTCGATGGCCCAGTCCCTCTGGGGCGCGTCCGACATCAACGGCTACCAGAAGTTCTCGATCCAGGCCCACGACAGCGGCCACGGATCGGTCGGGCCGACGATGGGCGTCCAGGAGGTCTCCGCCTTCGACCCGGTCTTCTGGTTCTTCCACTGCAACATCGACCGGCTGTGGCTGCGCTGGCAGCACCTCAACACCGCGACCACCCTGGCCGGGTTCCGCACCACCCTCGCCGGCGGGGACGACAGCTGGCTCACCGACCCGAGCTTCAACCCACTGCCGCCGTTCACCGCGACCGCCGACCAGACCATCGCCACCGACATCGGGTACGACCGGCTGGACCTGCCCCCCGCCCCCGCGGAGACCGTCATGGAGAACCTCTCCGGCAGCATCGACGCCGCCCGCACCTTCTCCTTCCGCAGCGCCGACCCGGTCTCGGTGCGGGTGAAGGGCATCAACCGGCTGAACATCCCGGGGTCGTTCGTCGTCAGCCTGCTCGCCGACGGCGAGCCGGTCGCGAAGCGGTTCTTCTTCCAGCCGAACAACCCGCGCCAGTGTGAGACGTGCGCCAAGCACGCCACCGTCAACATCGACTTCCGGCTGACGAGGGAGCAGGTCCTGGACCGCACCCTGAGCGTCCGGATCGACGTCCCCGGCCACTCCGAGAAGATCGGCACTGCCTTCCCCCTCGCCCAGGCCGGCAACCCCACCGTCAACGCCCGCCTCCTGGTCGGCGAGGCGTAACCCGCGGCCCCTCCTGTCGCTCTCCCCCGATCGCCCGATCGCTCAGACGAAGGCGATGACGAGCAGGACGGCCGCCACCAGCAGCGCGACCGTCAACGCCGACGTCCCGCTGCGGCTGCCTGGGCCGCCGGAGGTGACGGCGGCCCAGGAGACGGCGGGGACCGCCACCGTGAGCGCGATCGCCAGCCACCTCACGGTGCCCATCGGGACCCCGGCGACCTCGGCCCCGAAGACGGTCGTGAACATCACCAGCAGCCAGGCCGTCGCCGTCAGCAGCGCCCAGGCCGCCCGGGCGGTCCACCGCTCGACCGGGTCGGCCGCACGGAAGTTGCTGCGGGTCATCGTCAGGATCCGGGTCCAGTTCGTCACCGGAACATTCTGTCGAACCGGACTCGCGCGGGCCAGGGGCGGGTCTCCTCGGGCAGCGGCCTCAGCAGCGTCAGCGGGCTCAGCGGGCTCAGCGGGCGAACTTCTGCCGCGCCGCCGGGGTGACGGGGGTGAAGAAGTTGACCAGGTTGCCGTCGGGGTCGCGGAACAGCAGTGACCGGTTGCCCCAGGGCATCGTGGTGGGACCGGCGACGACCTCGGTGAGGACGGCGGTCAGGTTGCGGTGGACGCGGTCCACGTCGTCGACCAGGAACTCGGTGATCACGCTGTGGTTGTCCGCCGGGCGGGCCGAACCGGGGGCGAACAGCGGGACGGTACGGGTGCCGGCGATCGCGAGGGTGGCCCCGCCGATCCCCAGTTCGGCGAACTCCTCGGTGGCCCACACCGCCCGCACTCCGGTCACCTGCTCGTAGAAGGCGACGAGGCGGGCGACGTCGGCGGTGATGACGCGGATCGAGACGAAGTCCATGGGGATCTCCTTGGCTGAACCTGAAACGGGACTCGGGAACCTGCACGTCGCAGGCTAGGCGGGATACCAGACAGAATCGGTCCTCTATTCCGCCTAGGCTTCGACCATGCCCCGACCCACCGCCCGCGTACTGACCCTGCTGGAGCTGCTGCAGTCCGGCGGCACCCGGACCGTCGCCGAACTCGCCGACCGGCTCGGCGTCCAGGGGCGCACCGTGCGGCGGTACGTGGACCAGCTGAGCGAGCTGGGCATCCCGGTGGAGTCGGTGCGCGGCCGCTACGGCGGGTACCGGCTCGCCCCCGGGTACCGGCTGCCCCCGCTGATGCTCGGCGAGGACGAGGCGCTGGCCGTCCTGCTCGGCCTGCTCGCCGGCCGCCGCACGGGCCTGAGCACGGCGGAGCGCACGGCGGGCGAGACCGCGGCGGCGAAGATCCGCCGGGTACTGCCCAAGCACCTCGCCCGCCGGCTCGACGCGCTCCTGGACGCCCTCGCCTTCACGGACCGGCCCGGCGAGTTCGCCACCCCGGACGCCGAGGTCCTGCTCACCCTCGCCGACGCCGTCCGCCACCGCCGACCGGTCTCCCTCCGCCACACCGGCCGCGACGGGCGCCGCACCGAGCGCACCCTGCACGCGTACGGGATCGTCGCCCACGCGGGCCGGTGGTACGTCACGGGCCGCGACGCCCTGCTCGACGAGGACCGGACCTTCCGCCTCGACCGGATCGCGGACGCCCGCACCCTGCCCGGCTCCTTCGACGTGCCCGACGGCCCGGATCCGGCGGAGCGCGTGCTGTCGGCGTTCGCCACGGCCGACTACCGGTACGAGGTGACGGTCCGGATCCACGGGACGGTCGGGCAGATCCGCGCCGCACTCCCGGCGAGCGTCGCGCGCCTGGTGGACGACGCTGCTGAGGGCGTCGCTCTCCAGGACGACGCGACGGTCGAACGCTGGCGGACGGTCGAGCTGCGGGTGGAGCGGCTCGACTGGCTGCCCGCCGTACTCGCCTCACTGGACCGGCCGTTCGCCATCGAGCGGCCCGACGAACTACGCGCCCTCGTCGCCGCCCTGGCCGACCGCCTCGCCTCGTACGCCCGTGGCCAAGCCACCGAACACACCACCGAACACGCCACCGGACACGCCTGAGCCACGCGGGCCAGCAGCCGACGAGGCCGAGCTGCCGGGCGGCGCCGCTGCGCCAGCCGCTCCCTCGTCTCCTGCCAGGCGGCCCGCTCCTCGGCCAGGGTGCCCCACCACCAGGTGAACGGGGAGGTCGCGGAGTCCAGTTCCTCCCGCCACCGGTGGAGGCAGGGTCTGCCTTCGGTGCTGCGGCGGCGTTCCGATCAGGGGCTCACCGTCACGGTGATGGTCTCGGGGTCGGCGGCGTTGTCCTGGTACACCGAGTCGCCGCTGTAGACGGCGGTGATGGTGTGGGTGCCTGCGGTGCGGAAGGCGGTGACCGTCCCGCCGGCGGCGCACCTGCCGAGGGAGAGGAACAGGCGTCCCGTACCGAGGGTCGTCCCGGTGGTGGTGTCGGTGAACGTGACGGTTCCGGTGGGCCTGGTCGTGGAGCCCGCGCCGGGGCAGACGGTGTCGCTGAGCACGACCGGGGAGCCGATCCGGGTGGTCTGGGGAATCGCGGTCATGGTCGTGGTGACCGGCTTGCCCACGGTGTAGCTGATGATCACCTGGCCGTTGTGGTTCGCCGTCCCGATCGTCGAGGCCGCGTAGGACGTCCCGGTGCCCGACGGGGTCGCGAAGCTGCTCCCGCCACCACCACCGCCACCGCTCGCCAGGGTGCCGGTTCTGTTGACGGCAGCGCTGCCGCCGCCCCCGCCGGCGAAGTACCCGCCGCCCCCGCCACCGCCCGCACCGGTGGCAGTGGCGGCACAGCCGCCGTCGATCGCCCCGCCGGTGCCGCCGGTGCCGATCGCGGTACCGACGAACCCGCTTCCCGGCGCACCCGTCGTGGCGTGACAGAACGCGACGGTGCCGGCCGCCCCGCCCGGACCACCCGTGTTCGTGCTGGTGCTGCCGCCGCCCCCACCCTGCCCCGGCGCGGCTCCAGGGCCGGTCGCGCTTCCCGCGGTACCGCCGGTGGCGTCGGGTGTCGTCCCGCCGTTGCCCCCGTTGCCACCCTTCAAGCTTCCTCCGGTACCCCCGGCGGCACCGCCGCCCCCGGCGACCACCAGGAAGGAACCCACGCTGACGCTGGACGCCCCGCCCCCACCCGGCCCTTCCGCCCGGAAACCGGTGACCGGGATGCCCCCACCCGGAGCGCCGCCGTTGAACCCGCCGGCACCCCCCGCCCCCGTACCGTTGCAGCCCTTGCCGCCCGCGCCGCCGACGTTGACGGTGACCGTCGTCGGGGCGGTGGTCTGCGGGAGAGTGGTGACGACCCGCGCCCCCGTCCCGCCCGTCCCCGTGACGGAACAGGAGGTGCCGGTGTTGTCGCCGCCACCCGCGCCGTCGGCGGTGATCGTGACCACCGCCTGCGCCGGGATGGTGAGGCTCTGCGAGCCGCCGGTGAAGGCGAAGGTGACCACCGGGTCAGCTCCCCGGGTCCCCACCCGGGTGGTGGCCGACGCGGACCCCGTTGCCGCAGCCGTCGCGGGGATCACCCCGGTACCGGCCAGCGCCACGCACACCCCTGCCACCACCCCGGCCCGCCACCACCGCGCACGAACGTGGACGCCCGCCTCTCCGACGACGACGGGATGTCCTGGGGCGTGCTGTCCGATCACTGGTGTCTCCCGATGTGCTGGCTGGAGGTGAGGCTTCGGGTGCTGGATCACGCGACCCGCGCAGTGGTGACATCCCTGCTCCGGAGCGCGATCACCCGGCCCAGCGTGACGACCGGTCGGCCCTCGTGCCCCGATTGCTCCGACAGCGGCGTGCCACACACCATCACACCGGGCGGCACCCCTCCGGAGCTCTTGCCGGTGGTGTTCGCAGAATTCCACCGCGTGCTGGCCCCAGGCGGCCATCTGCTCATCGCCTCCAAGGCAGGTGACGAACACCGACGCCTGGAGAACGCATACGGGCACGAGCTCTCCCTCGACGTCTACTGGGTGCCTCCCGACCGCATCTCCGAGCTGCTGAGCCAAACCGGACTGGCGGTGGATGCCCGCCTGATCCGCGAGCCCAACGAGAGCGAGAGGCCCCAACAGGGCCAGCAGGCCTACCTCCTGGCCCGAAAGCCGGGGCAGCCGACAACGCCGCGTGAGACGAACCCGCCGATCTGCTCCGGCGACAACATCTAGTGTCCTGAGTCCTTGATCCGTCGTTAGTCAGTGCATGGGACGTCCTGGGCCGAGGCTGGCCGAGCTGGTGTTGTCGGATCACGAGCGGCAG
>NZ_JBHWIV010000143.1:0-11795 GCF_042731675.1 Kitasatospora sp. NPDC059827
GGACCCTGTGGGAGAGTAGGACGCCGCCGAACAATCATTCAGAGAAGGCCCACCCGGGTTACCGGGTGGGCCTTTTCGCATTTCCGGGGAAGATTTCAGAGCTGTCGCTTGAATCCGATGTGCGAGGCCGTGAAGCCGAGTCGCTCGTAGAACCGGTGCGCGTCCGTGCGGGTGGCGTCCGAGGTGAGTTGGACGAGGTCGGCGCCGAGTTCGCGGGAGCGCTCGACGGCCCACTCGATCAGCTCGGTGCCGAGTCCGCTGCCGCGTTCCTCGGCGTGGATGCGGACGCCCTCGATGATCGTGCGGGTGGAGCCGGCCCGGGAGAGGCCCGGGATCACCGTGAGCTGGAGGGTGCCGACGACGCGGCCGGCGCGTTCGGCGACGACCAGGTGTTGGTGCGGATCGCGGTCGATGCGGGTGAAGGCGGTGCGGTAGGGGGTGAGGTCGTCGGGGCTCTCGCGGGTGGCGCCCAGCGGGTCGTCCGCGAGCATGGCCACGATCGCCGGCAGATCGCCTTCGCCGGCCCGTCGGATCGTCAGAACAGCCGTTTCAGTCATGATCAGAGGATAAGGAGGGCCCGAGGGGGTCGGCGGACTCTGTCTACGCCCGTAGCGTGCCTCCAGGGCCCGCTGTGGCCCACCACGGTCCGATGCCGGGTCACTCCCCGGGCCCGGCGCTGGTGATGACGGCGAAGACGGCTCCGTGCCGGTCCAGCAGCTGGGCGAGCCGGCCGACCCCGTGGAGGTCCGTCGCCGGGATCCGGACCTTCGCGCCGAGCCGGTCGGCGATGGCGAGGCAGGCGTCCACGTTGGGGACCTCGAAGTAGGGGAGCCAGTGCGAGCGGGTGCCGCGGGCGGTGTGCTCGGGGCTGAGTTGGAGGATGCCGCCGTGTGCGTCGTCGGTGCCGCCGCCGGCCGGGGTGAGCACGGTGTAGAACGCTTCGCCGAGTGGGACGTCCTGCTCCTGCCAGTCGAAGACCGTGCGGTAGAAGGCCTTGGCCCGTTCCGCGTCGACGCTGTAGCACTCGGCCCAGCAGAGGCTGACCTGGTCGTTGACGACGTCCAGGCCGCGGGTGTCGTGCGGCTGCCAGACCGCGAAGTCGGCGCCGGTCGGGTCGGTGTAGCCGGCCATCCGGCCCGAAGTGAAGACGTCGAAGGGGGTGAACCGGATGCGGCCGCCCGCCTGTTGGACCAGGTCGGTGGTGCGGTCGGCGTCCTCGGTGGTGAAGTAGAGGGTCCAGCCGGGGAGCGCGCCCTCCTCGGCGAGCGGGCCGAGGGCGGCGACGGTGCGGCCGTCGAGCTGGAAGAAGCCGTAGCCGCCGGCTTCGGGGCCGGCCGAGTCGAAGGTCCAGCCGAACAGCGCGGAGTAGAAGTCGACGGAGGCCCGGGTGTCGGGGCTGCTCAGGTCGAGCCAGTTCGGGGAACCGGGGCGGAAGTCGGTGTTGAGCATGGCGGCACTGCTCCTCGGACGGGTCCCGTGCGGGCGCGGGCGCGGTCGACGACCCCCTGGACCCTTACAGCCTGGCACCTCGGTCGGGGCGGTGCACGGCAGGTCCGGCGGGCGGTCCGGCGGGCGGTCCGGACCTGTCCGCGCCGGGCGGTACGGTGCGTAACGGAATGGTCCACCCGTACCGGTCGAAGGGGGCTCCGGTGGGCAAGCAGGCGCAGTCGGGGCAGGAGGTGCCCCGCCAGCTCGCGCAGGTCGAGGGCGTGCTGGAGCGGATCACCTACGCCAATGAGGAGACCGGCTACACGGTGGCCCGGGTGGACACCGGCCGGGGCGGGAACGACCTGCTGACGGTGGTGGGCGCGCTGCTGGGGGCGCAGGTCGGGGAGTCGCTGCGGCTGCACGGGCGGTGGGGCTCGCACCCGCAGTACGGGCGGCAGTTCACGGTGGAGAACTACACCACGGTGCTGCCCGCGACCGTCCAGGGCATCCAGCGCTACCTGGGCTCGGGGCTGATCAAGGGGATCGGGCCGCGGTTCGCCGAGCGGATCGTCGAGCGCTTCGGGGTGGAGACCCTGGAGGTGATCGAGAACGAGCCGGGCCGGCTGATCGAGGTGCCGGGGCTGGGGCCCAAGCGCACCAAGAAGATCGCCGCGGCCTGGGAGGAGCAGAAGGCCATCAAGGAGGTGATGGTCTTCCTCCAGGGGGTCGGGGTGTCGACCTCGCTGGCGGTGCGGATCTACAAGCAGTACGGGGACGCCTCGATCGGGGTGGTGCGCAACGAGCCGTACAAGCTGGCCTCGGACGTCTGGGGCATCGGCTTCCTGACGGCGGACCGGATCGCCCAGGCGGTGGGCATTCCGCACGACAGTCCGGAGCGGGTGAAGGCGGGCCTGCAGTACGCGCTGTCGCAGAGCACCGACCAGGGGCACTGCTACCTGCCGGAGGAGCGGCTGATCGCGGACGGCGTGAAGCTGTTGCAGGTGGACGTGGGGCTGGTGATCGACTGCCTGGCGGAGCTGGTCGCGGCGGAGGGGGTGGTGCGCGAGGCGGTGCCGGGGGAGGCGGGCGAGCCGATCACCGCGGTGTACCTGGTGCCGTTCCACCGGGCGGAGATCTCGCTGGCCAACCAGCTGCTGCGGCTGCTGCGTTCGGACTCCGACCGGATGCCGTGGTCGGCGGACGTGGACTGGCCGGTGGCGCTGGAGTGGCTGGCCCGGCGGACCGGGGCGGCGCTGGCCCCGGAGCAGGAGCAGTCGGTGCGGCTGGCGCTGACCGAGAAGGTCGCGGTGCTGACGGGTGGTCCGGGCTGCGGCAAGTCGTTCACGGTGAAGTCGATTGTGACGATGGCGCTGGCCAAGCGGGCGAAGGTGGTGCTGGCGGCGCCGACCGGGCGGGCGGCCAAGCGGCTGGCGGAGCTGACCGGGGCGGAGGCCTCGACGGTGCACCGGCTGCTGGAGCTCAAGCCGGGCGGTGACGCCGCGTACGACCGGGACCGGCCGCTGGACGCCGACCTGGTGGTGGTGGACGAGGCCTCGATGCTGGACCTGATCCTGGCGAACAAGCTGGTCAAGGCGGTGCCGCCGGGCGCCCACCTGCTGTTCGTGGGGGACGTGGACCAGCTGCCCTCGGTGGGGGCCGGTGAGGTGCTGCGGGATCTGCTGGCCGAGGACGGGCCGATCCCCTCGGTGCGGCTGACCCGGATCTTCCGGCAGGCGCAGCAGTCGGGCGTGGTGACCAACGCGCACCGGATCAACGAGGGGAAGCCGCCGTTGACGGAGGGTCTGGCGGACTTCTTCCTGTTCGTGGAGGACGACACCGAGCGGGCGGCCGGTCTGACGGTGGACGTGGTGGCCCGCCGGATCCCGCAGAAGTTCGGCTACGACCCGCGCCGGGACGTCCAGGTGCTGGCGCCGATGCACCGGGGCCCGGCGGGGGCGGGGAACCTGAACACCCTGTTGCAGGGGGCGGTGACGCCGGCCAGGGAGGGTCTGGCGGAGCGGCGTTTCGGCGGGCGGACCTTCCGGGTGGGGGACAAGGTCACCCAGATCCGCAACAACTACGACAAGGGGCGGAACGGGGTCTTCAACGGCACAGTGGGAGTGGTGACCGCCCTCAGCGTGGACGACCAGCGGTTGACGGTGCTCACCGACGAGGACGAGGAGGTGCCGTACGACTTCGACGAGCTGGACGAGCTGGCCCACGCCTACGCGGTGACGATCCACCGCTCGCAGGGAAGTGAATACCCGGTGGTGGTGATTCCGGTCACCATGTCCGCTTGGACGATGCTCCAGCGAAACCTGCTCTACACGGCTGTGACCAGGGCGAGGAAACTCGTCGTGCTGGTCGGGTCACGCAAGGCGATCGCGCAGGCTGTGAGGGCCGTCAGTGCAGGTCGGCGGCACGCCGCGCTGGATCATCGACTTGCTTCTGGATGATTATCCAACAGGATGGTTGCCTCTAATGTTCTCTTGACGTGAAGAGATTTACGGCAGAGCCTAGGGTGGTGCCGATCTTGTCCGGTTCGTACCGGCAGGGGCAGCAGGTTTTGTAGGGGCGGGCCCTTCCGGGCCACCCCGGGTGCGCGACTGTCCTCCGGATGGGGGATCGTGGAGTCAGTCAGGGCACCTTGGAAGAGGATTCATTTCGTCGGTGAGGAAGACGTGAGCGACAACTCGGTAGTACTGCGGTACCAGGACGGCGAGTACGAGTACCCCGTCGTCGAGAGCACTGCGGGCAACTCCGGCTTCGACATCTCGAAGCTGCTCCCGCAGACCGGCCTGGTCACCCTGGACAACGGCTTCGGTAACACCGCCGCGTACAAGTCCGCGATCACCTTCGTGGACGGCGACAACGGCATCCTGCGGTACCGCGGCTACCCGATCGAGCAGCTCGCCTCGCAGGGCGGCTTCATCGAGACCGCGTACCTCCTGATCAACGGTGAGCTGCCCAACGCGGCCCAGCTGGCGGAGTTCAACCGCGAGATCACCCAGCACACGCTGCTGCACGAGGACGTCAAGCGCTTCTTCCAGGGCTTCCCGCGGGACGCCCACCCGATGGCCATGCTGTCCTCGGTGGTCGGTGCGCTCTCCACGTTCTACCCGGAGAGCCACAACCCGTTCGACGCGGCCCAGCGCCACCTGTCGACCGTCCGCCTGCTGGCCAAGCTGCCGACGATCGCCGCGTACGCGTACAAGAAGGCGATGGGCCAGCCCTTCGTCTACCCGCGCAACGACCTGAGCTACGTCGAGAACCTCCTGCGGATGACCTTCGCCGTCCCCGCCGAGGACTACGAGCTCAACCCGGTCATCGTCAACGCCCTGGACAAGCTGCTCATCCTGCACGCGGACCACGAGCAGAACTGCTCCACCTCCACCGTGCGCCTGGTCGGCTCCAGCCACGCCAACCTGTTCGCCTCGATCTCGGCGGGCATCTCGGCGCTGTGGGGCCCGCTGCACGGCGGTGCCAACCAGGCCGTCCTGGAGATGCTGGAGAGCATCCAGAAGGACGGCGGCGACGTCGACGCGTTCATCACGAAGGTGAAGAACAAGGAAGCCGGCGTCAAGCTGATGGGCTTCGGCCACCGCGTCTACAAGGCCTTCGACCCGCGCGCCGCGCAGGTCAAGCTGCTGGCGCACGAGGTCCTCAGCCAGCTCGGCAAGAGCGACGAGCTGCTGGAGATCGCGCTCAAGCTGGAGGAGCACGCCCTCAAGGACGACTTCTTCATCTCGCGCAAGCTGTACCCGAACGTGGACTTCTACACGGGTCTGATCTACCGCGCCATGGGCTTCCCGACCAGCATGTTCACCGTGCTGTTCGCCCTCGGCCGGCTGCCGGGCTGGATCGCCCACTGGCACGAGATGATCAACGACCCGACCAGCCGGATCGGCCGCCCGCGCCAGATCTACACCGGCACCGCGATCCGCGACTACGTCGAGCTCGAGCAGCGCTGACGTCGCACCGCACCGAAAGGGGCCCGGCCGCTGCTGAGCGGCCGGGCCCCTTCGCGTCCCCGTCCGCGGAAGGCCCGCAGACGGGGACGAACCGTACGGCGCACGACTCCGGGGCCGGCCGCGACCGGGGACGGCCGCTCAAAGCGTCCCTGGCCCGCCACAACCCCGGCGCCGTGCGCGAAGGCCGTCGAGGATTCGACGACCGTTCCCGGGGCCCGCCGGAGCCCCGTCGGCGGCAGCCCGCCGGAAGCGCGGGGACACATTGCCGTTGATCGTGCCCCGCCCAGCGGAAAAACTGCCGCACTACCAACCTAAGACGTATCAGGGTGCGAGAAGTTACGCCCGGGGGGTGTGAGCTGCCTCTCGCCACGCTCCGTAGGCGCCTGGTACCGCGCCCATATCACACCTTCCCTCGCGCGCGACGTCACCCTCCCCGCAGTCACGGCAACCGAGCGTGATAGGAATCGTGGCATTCCGGTACGGACCGTCGCGCCCCCTCGTCGCGCGACGGCGGAACTGGGGAGGGAGTGCGCAGATGGCCAGGAACGTCGTCGTCACCGGCGGTGGCACGGGAATCGGGTACGAAGTCGCGCGGCGGTTCGCCGAGGCGGGTGAGCACGTGGTGATCGTCGGTCGGCGCCGGGCCGTCCTGGAGAAGGCCGCGATCGACCTCGGGCCGAACGTCACCCCGCTGGTGTGCGACCTCGCCGACCCGGACGCCGTGGAGGCCGCGCTGGCGGAACTGCCCGAGCGGATCGACGTGCTGGTGAACAACGCCGGCAGCCGGGAGACCGTGGTCGGCGGCGGGCCGCACGCCCTGCTGGCCCGCTGGCGCGGCGACTTCGAGCGCAACGTGCTGACCGTGGTGCTGCTCACCGAGTCGATCCGGGACCGGCTCACCCCGGGCTCCGGCCGGGTCGTCACCATCAGCTCCATCGCCGCCCTGCGCGGGGCCGGCTCCTACGGTGCGGCGAAGGCCTCCCTGCACGCCTGGAACCACTTCCTGGCCGCGCAGTTGGGCACCTCGGGGATCACCGCCAACATCGTCGCGCCGGGCACGGTGGCCGGCACCGAGTTCTTCGGGCCGCGGCTGGACGAGCCCGAGGTGGCCCGCCGGGCGGCGCGCACGCTGCTCGGCCGGATCGGCGAGACCGGGGAGGTCGCGGCGGCGGTCACCTTCCTCGCCTCGCCCGAGGCCGGGTTCATCACCGGCGAGATCCTGCACTGCAACGGCGGGGAACTGCTGGGGCGTTGAGGCGTCGAGGCGTGACGAGGGGCCCGGACCGGGGACGGTCCGGGCCCCTCGTGCCGTCCGGCCGGGCTCAGGCGGCCCGGAAGCGGCGCAGCCGGAGGCTGTTGCCGACCACGAAGAGCGAGGAGAAGGCCATCGCCGCCCCGGCGATCATCGGGTTCAGCAGTCCGGCGGCGGCCAGCGGGATCGCCGCGACGTTGTAGCCGAAGGCCCAGCAGAGGTTGCCCCGGATGGTGGCGAGGGTCCGGCGGCCGAGCCGGACGGCGTCGGCGGCGGCGCGCAGGTCGCCGCCGACCAGGGTGAGGTCGCCGGCCTCGATCGCGGCGTCGGTGCCGGTGCCCATCGCCAGGCCGAGGTCGGCCTGGGCGAGCGCGGCCGCGTCGTTGACGCCGTCGCCGACCATGGCCACGACCCTGCCCTCGGCCTGGAGCCGGCGGACCGTCGCCACCTTGTCCTCGGGCAGCACCTCGGCGATGACGTCCTGCGGTGCGACGCCGAGCTCGGCGGCCACCGCCTCGGCCACCGTGCGGTTGTCGCCGGTCAGCAGCACCGGGGTCAGGCCCAGGGCGCGCAGCCGGGCGACGGCCTCGACGCTGGTCGGCCGGAGCGCGTCCGCCACCTCCAGGACGGCCCGGGCCCCGCCGTCCCAGCCGACCGCGACCGCGGTGCGGCCGGCCGCCTCGGCGGCGGCCACGGCGCGGGCCAGGACGGGCGGCAGGGGCTGGGCGTGGTCGGCCAGCAGGGCCGCCCGCCCGGCCGTGACCGTACGGCCGTCCACGACGCCCTGGACGCCCCGGCCGGGCAGGTTGCGGAAGTCCCGGACCGGCGGCAGTGCGCCGAGGCGGTCGGCGGCGGTGGTGGCGATCGCCCGGGCGATCGGGTGCTCGGAGGCGTGCTCCAGGGCGCCGGCCAGGCGCAGCGCCTCGGCCTCGGTGACCTCCTCGGCGGTGTGCACGGCGAGCAGGGTCATCCGGCCGGTGGTGACGGTGCCGGTCTTGTCCAGGACGACGGTGTCGACCTTGCGGGTGGTCTCCAGCACCTCGGGGCCCTTGATCAGGATGCCGAGCTGGGCGCCGCGGCCGGTGCCGACCAGCAGGGCGGTCGGGGTGGCCAGTCCCAGGGCGCACGGGCAGGCGATGATCAGCACGGCCACGGCGGAGGTGAACGCCGCGGTGGGGCTGTCGGTGGCCAGCAGTCGGCCGACCAGGGTGGCCAGGGCGATCAGGATGACCACCGGGACGAAGACCGCGGAGATCCGGTCGGCCAGGCGCTGGGCGGCGGCCTTGCCGTTCTGGGCCTCCTCGACCAGCTTGGCCATCCGGGCCAGCCGGGTGTCCGCGCCGACCCTGGTGGCCTCGACCACCAGCCGGCCGCCCGCGTTGACGGTGGCGCCCGTGACGGCGTCCCCGACGGCGACCTCGACCGGGACGGACTCGCCGGTCAGCATCGAGGCGTCCACCGCGGAACTGCCCTCGACCACCGTGCCGTCGGTGGCGACCTTCTCGCCGGGGCGGACCACGAAGCGGGTGCCGACGGTCAGCCGGTCCACCGGTAGCCGGACCTCGCGCCCGCCCCGGAGCACGGTCACGTCCTGGGCGCCGAGGTCCAGCAGGGCGTGCAGGGCCGCGCCGGCCCGGCGCTTGGCGCGGGCCTCCAGGTGGCGGCCGAGCAGGATCAGCACGGTGACGGCGGCCGCGGTCTCCAGGTAGAGGCTGGCGGCGGGGTCGGTGTCGCCGACCGTGAGCGAGAACTCGTGGTGCATGCCGGGCAGGCCGGCGTGGCCCAGGAAGAGGGACCAGCAGGACCAGCCGAAGGCGGCCAGGGTGCCGAGCGAGACCAGGGTGTCCATGGTCGCGGCGCCGTGCTTGAGGTTGGTCCAGGCGGCGCGGTGGAAGGGCAGGCCGCCGTAGAGGACGACCGGGCCGGTGAGGGCGAAGGCCAGCCACTGCCAGTCGGTGAACTGCAGGGCGGGGACCATCGAGAGCAGCACCACGGGGACGCCGAGCAGGGCGCTGATCAGCAGGCGCTCGCGCAGCGGGTCGGTGGCGGGGCGCCCGGCCGGGCCGGGGTGGTCGCCCTGCCCGCGGCCGGAGGCGGGCACGGAGCCGGGCTCGGGAGCGGCGGGGGCCGGGGGCGGGGGGAGCTCGGCGGTGTAGCCGGTCCGCTCGACGGTCCCGATCAGCTCCTCGACCGTGACGCCGGGGCCGAAGTCGACCCGGGCCTTCTCGGTGGCGTAGTTGACCGTGGCCTCGACGCCGTCCATCCGGTTGAGCTTCTTCTCGATCCGGGCGGCGCAGGAGGCGCAGGTCATCCCGCCGATCGACAGCTCGACCCGGTCCCGTGCCCCGACGCCGGGGGCGGAGGTGGTCATGCGGAGGGCTCCTAGGGAGTGGTGGGGGGGGCCCGGGCGGGCCCCCGCCGTACCGGGGTGGCTCAGACCGCGGGGCCGACCAGCTCGTAGCCGGCCTCGTCGATCGCGGTGCGGACCTGCTCCTCCGCCAGCGGGACGGCGGAGGAGACCGTCACGGTACCGGCCTGGGCGTCGGCGGCGACCTCGGTGACACCGGCCAGCGCGGACAGCTCCTCGCTGATCGCCTTCTCGCAGTGGCCGCAGCTCATGCCGGACACGGTGTAGGTGATGGTGCTGGACATCGGGGCCTCCTGGAGGTCGGTGCGGGTGCTGGATCTCCTGCTTCTCCAGCTCTTCGAACACCATACCCCTCTGGGGTATTTCCCGGAGGGGTGGGGTGACGGTCAGGCCGGTGCGGAGGGCTGCTGGGCCGGGATCGGCGCGGTGGGCTCGCTGCGCACCAGCAGCCTCAGCCAGAGCAGCCCTCCCAAGGAGACCACGAGCAGCCCCGCCGTGTCGTACACGGTGTACAGGTGGACCTGCTCGCTCGACGGGTTCGGCATGTAGCCCAGGTCGAACAGGGCGCGCTGGAAGTCGCTCGTGGTGGTCCGGGCGACCAGCCAGACGGCGATGCCGCTCGTGCTGTCCCACAGCGCGTGCAGCAGCGAGACGCCCAGGTAGGTGAGCAGCAGCGGGGTGGTGAGGCGAAAGCGCCCGCCGCGCCGCTCCCGGAACAGCACCCCGCCGATGATCGCCGTCCACAGGATGTGGCCGACCGGGGCGAGCACCCCGCGCAGGATCTCCGTCTCCACCAGGTCGTCCAGCGACAGCCCCTGGATGCTCAGCACCGCGTTGAACGCGTACCCGGCGCTCTCGAACGCGGCGAACCCGGCGCCGACGGTCGCGCCCAGCACCAGCCCGTGGCGCAGCCCGCTGACCCGCAGCCGGCGGCTGACCAGCACCAGCGCGGCCAGCTTGACCGCCTCCTCGATCAGGCCGACCCCCACGTACATCCACACCGAGGGGGAGAGCAGGTACGTCTCCAGCACCGAGGCGCCCAGGACGCCGATCACCCCGCCGATGCCGAAGCAGGTGAAGATCCGGTCCGGGCCGAGGTCGGTCGCGTAGCGCTCGTACGCCCAGATCACCACCGTGGCCGGGACGAGGAAGCTGCCCAGCAGCACGATGGTCGGGACCAGGTTGCTGTTGTCGGTGAAGAAGGTGACCAGGACGGTGCAGGCCCAGAGCAGCAGGCCGGTCAGGAAGAACTTGAGCCAGTGGTGCGGCCGGGTGGCCGTCCGGGCGGGGGGTGCGGTGATGCGCGGCGTGGGTCGGTATCCGGACACCGGGCAGGGCCTCCTCTGAGTAGCCGCTTCGGTCGAACTTTATGACAAATCAGGCAATGGGGACTTATGGGAGTGGTGGGAGCGAGGTGGGCGGGGTAGGCGGGGCGGGCGGGGTGGGTGGGGTGGTTCGGGGTCGTGATCGTCCCTTATGTTCGGTATGTGTTCCCGATCCGCCGTGCCCAGTCGCCCTCGGCCCCCACCGCCGCCGGGCTGCCGCCGGACCGGCGGCGCGGCGCCCTGAGGGTCGTCGACCTCCAGGACGTGCCGCTCCGGTGGCGGGCCGCCCCGGCGCTGCTCGCCGTCCTGCTGGTCGCACTCGCGGACCTCCTCTCCGGCAAGGACCGGTACCTCGCACCGCTGATGACCGTCGTCCCGGCCGTCGCCGCGCTCACCCTCAAGCCCGGCGAACTGCTCGCCGTCTGCGCGGTCGGGCTGGTCGCCGTCTTCGGACTCAGCCACTACGACCAGGTCGACAACATCAACGACGCCCGCTTCCTCTACGGTGCGATGGTCAGCTATCTGGTTCTGACGCTGTTCTCGGCCTGGGTCGCCAAGATCCGGATGCGGCGGGCGGCCGCCTTCGCGGCGGTCAGCTCCGTCGCCGAGGCCGCCCAGCGGGCCCTGCTGCGGCTGCCCGGGCCGGCCGTGGGGCCGCTGCGGCTCGCCGTGCGGTACGTGTCCGCGGCGGACGCCTCACGGATCGGCGGGGACCTCTACTCGGTGCTGGAGACGCCGCACGGCACCCGGGTCGCGGTCGGGGACGTCCGGGGCAAGGGGCTGGCGGCCGTCCAGACCGTGGCGGTGGTGCTCGGCGCGTTCCGCGAAGCCGCGTACGACGAAGCCGGACTACGGGGCGTCGCCTCGCGGATCGAGGCCAGCGTCGAGCGGCACGTGCCGGACGGGGAGTTCACCACAGCGCTGTTCGCCGAGTTCCGCCGGCCCGGGGAGATGGAACTGCTCCAGTACGGGCACGTCGCGCCGATCCGGGTGGACGGTGAAGGGCGGGCCCACGTACTCGACGCGCCCGACCCGTGGGTGCCGCTTGGCCTCGGGCGGCTCGCGACCGGCGAACCGACCACCTGGGGGCAGCCGTTCGGGACGGAGGACGTCCTGGTGCTGTACACGGACGGGGTGATCGAGGCGCGGCACCGCAGGAGCGGGGAGTTCTATCCGTTGGCGGAGCGGGTCGGGCCGCTGGTGCGGGGAGCTGCGCGCTCGGCGGGGGAGTTGGAGGCGGCGGTGGGGCGGGTGTATGCGGATCTGCTGGCGCATACGGGTGGGGAGTTGCGGGATGACGCGTTGTTGTTGTTGATCACGCGGACGGACTGAGGGGGCCGGGGGGCGCTGCGCGGGGCTGGGGTGTGGGGGTGGGCTTTCGGGAGGGTGGGTGGGTCCGGGGGCGGTTCCGGGGGTGGGTGCTCCGGCGGCTGGGTGATTTTCCGACTGCC
>NZ_JBHWIV010000144.1:0-11791 GCF_042731675.1 Kitasatospora sp. NPDC059827
CTGATCGCGGCCGCCCGTCGGCCGAGGGCCAGCGCCCCTCAGGCGCGGGCGCGGCGGGTGAAGGTGAGGTGGGTCACCCCGCTCGGGCTGCTCACCGCCTCGGTGTCGAAGCGCTCCTCCAGCCCCTCCAGCCCGGCCCAGAGCGACTCGCCCCGGCCCAGCAGGATCGGCACCACCACCACGTGCAGGTGGTCGACGAGGTCGGCCTCCAGGAAGGCCCGGACGGTGCGCGGCCCGCCGCCGATCCGGACGTCCAGGCCGCCGGCCGCCTCCCGGGCCTGCCGCAGCGCTTCCTCGGGCGAGGCGTCGAGGAAGTGGAAGACCGTCCCGCCCTCCATCTCCACGGTCGGGCGCGGGTGGTGGGTGAGCACGAAGACCGGGGTGTGGAACGGCGGGTTGGGGCCCCACCAGCCCTGCCAGTCCTCGTCCTCCCAGGGGCCGCGCTGCGGGCCGAACTTGTTGCGGCCCATGATCTCGGCGCCGATGCCCTCGGCCCAGGTGCGGGCCATCGCGTCGTCCAGTCCGGTGCCGCCGCCCTCCTGGCCGGTCATCCGCCGAAAGGTGCGGGTGCCGAAGAACCACTGGTGCAGCCGGTGGGCGGCGTGCCCGAAGGGCTGCTCCAGGTTCTGGCCCTCGCCGGTGCCGTACCCGTCGAGGGAGATCGAGAAGTTGTGGACCCGGACCAGGGACATCGTGCGCCTCCGCTGCTCGTGGCTCTCGGGCGCCCGCTCACGGCCGCCCGCTCGCGGGCCACGCTAGCGCCCGGGTACGACGGATCTGACGAACCGTCACGGAAGGGGCGCGGCGTGCCGCGGGCGGCGGCCGCGGCGGTCGGAACCCGGGGCGGAGATGGCGAAGCCGTCACGATATTGTCGTGCCTTCTTCACGAGGTGCACGCCCGGTCCGGCGATGCTGCCTCCGGCGGCGCGCACCCGCGGCCGTCGTGACCTTCCCGGGGGGACGATTCCGATGACCGTACGCCGTACCCTGGCGGGCCTGCTGGCCGCCGGCCTGCTCGCCACCGCCGCGGCCCTGGTGCCCACCGCGGCACTCGGCGCCGCCGACACCGACACCGACGACGGCACCGGGGCCCTGCCGTTCGGCTCCGCCACCACCGTCGGCCTGCACAACACCTACGAACCGGCCGCCTACCCGTACCTCGCCCAGAGCCTGGACACCGGCACCGGCATGATCGAACTCGACCTGTGGACCGACACCGTCACCCACGAGTGGAAGGTCAGCCACTCCAACCCGCTCGGCAACTCCAACAACTGCACCGCCGCCGACACCCCGGCCCAGCTCTACGGCGGCGGCACCAACAAGAACCTGGAGCACTGCCTCGACGACGTCCGGGTCTGGCTCGGCGCCCACCCGGGCGCCGGCCCGCTGGTGATCAAGCTGGAGGTGAAGGGCGGCTTCGCGGCCAACCTCGGCATGGGCCCCGACCAGCTGGACACGCTGATCGCCGCCCACCTCGGCGACGCGGTGCTGCGCCCGGCCGACGTGCTGGCCAAGCCCGGCGGCGGCTCCTACGCCACCGTCGACGAGGCCGTCCGGGCGGGCAACTGGCCGAGCCGCTCGGCCCTCGCCGGGCGGGTGCTGCTCTACGCGATCCCGGGGACGGTCGAGGAGCACAACCCCTTCGACACCCTGCACACCGACGTCGAGTACGGGCGGCACCTGCGCGACCTGGCCGCCTCCGGCCGGATCGGCCGGGCCCAGCTGTTCCCGGCCGTGCACGGCGCGGCGGGCGGCGACCCGCGCGCCAAGTACACCGGTGCCGACGCCGGGATCCGCCCCTGGTTCGTGGTCTTCGACGGCGACGCCGCCGGCTACCTGAACGGCATCGACACCGCCTGGTACGACCGCTCGCACTACCTGCTGGTGATGACCGACGCCCAGAACGTGGCGCCGAAGATCAGCGCCACCGACCCGACCGTCGACCAGGCCCGCGCCCGCACCGAGCAGCTGGCCCGGGCGCACGCGAGCATCGTGTCCAGCGACTGGCGCAGGCTCCCGGCGGTGCAGTCCCTGGTGCTGGCCCGGGGCTGACCGGTGACCGAGCGGTCGTAGGCTTCGCCCTCGTGGCGAAGACGATCGAACAACTGGTGGCCGGGCTGGCCGGGACGTACGAGGTCAGCGAGGTGTGCCTGCTGCTCGAAGCGCACCTGGAGCGCGGCGACACGGCCTTCCACGTGGAGGTCGGCGCCGCGCTGCACCGCCGTTACGGCTCGGGCTGGGCGGGTGCCGAGCACGCCTCCCTCTACGACCACGTCCTCTGGGACGTGATCAGCACGCCCGGGCGCGTGCACGTGGAGCACGCGTTCGCGCTCAAGCCCGCCGTCAGTCTGCGCCCCGGTCGGCCGCTCCACCGGACCGCCGCCGTACTGGCCGAGTACCAGCCGCTGGAGGCGCTGGCCTGGGTGTTCGAGGCCCCGGCCGGCCATCCCCGGGTGCCGGAGGAGCTGCGGGCCTGCCTGGTGCAGGAGTTGGTGCTGCGCGGCGCCCCGGTCGCGGAGCTGCCCGCGGCCCGGGCCTGGGCGGCGGCCTCGCCGTACTGGGCCGCGCACCCGCTGGCCCGGCTGCCCTGGACCCTCGACCCGATCGAGGGCGAGCCCGTCATGGCGCACTACTCCCGCGGTGCGGTGGCGTTCGGCATTCCGTACGGACTGCCGGAGGGCGAGCGGATCGCGGCGGCCGGCCGGGTGGCGGTGGAGATCGGGGCGGACGAGCCCGGGCTGACCGTGGCCCTGCGGCGCTGGGCCCGGCAGTTCAACGGACAGCTGGAGGCGGCGGTGTTCGAGGCCGAACGGCCGGTCGCGCCCGAGGAGCTCCCGGGGACGCTGGCCGGGCTCCCGCTGGACTGCATGTCCGGGGAGGGCTGCCGCGGCCCGCTGGGCGGCGTGGAGGGTGTGGACGAGGCCCACGGCGGCGCGCACGCCGCGCACCTGGCGGTCGTGCCGACCACGGCCGCCGCGGTCTGGCGCCAGCTCTTCGTCGCCGCCTCCAGCGGTGCCGGGGACGAACGCGTGTGGTCGTACGGCGGCTACGGCCGGCTGGAGGCCTGGCGCTCCCTCGCGGCGCTGGTGGGCGCGGGCCCGGAGGAGCGGGTGGCCGAGGTGGCGCGCCGGGCGGGGGAGTGCGCCTGGTACGCCTTCACCATGTGCGGGGACTGGTTCATCTGCGACGACCTGGACCTCGGCTTCGCCGTCCTGGACGCCGGGCGCCGCCGGCTCGCGGTGATCGCCGCCACGGACTACCGGGGCGGCTGACCAGCCGGTTCAAGTCATCGGCGGGTACGGTGAGTTGACCGGAGATGAAGACTCCGGACGGGGCTTCCGGGGAGCTCCCGGGTTCGCCATCCTGGGTGACATGACCCGAACTCTACGCGCGTGGAAGACCCGTGCCGCCGCCGTCGCCGTGCTCTCCCTGGCCACCCTGGCGCCCGTCGCCGTCGCCACCGAGGCGCAGGCCGCGGTGAGCGGCAAGGTGTGTGTGTCCGCCCTGCCGTCCCAGGCCCGGACCACCCTCGACCTGATCGCCAAGGGCGGGCCGTTCCCGTACTCCCAGGACGGCGTGGTGTTCACCAACAAGGAGCGCGTGCTGCCCTCCCAGCGCTCCGGCTACTACCACGAGTACACCGTGGTGACCCCGGGCGCGCCGACCCGCGGCACCCGCCGGATCGTCACCGGCCAGCGCTCGCACGAGGACTACTACACCGCCGACCACTACGCGACCTTCCGCCTGATCGACTTCGGCTGCTGACCCGACCCGTCGCCCCCCCGGGCCCCGGCCGCGCGCCGGGGCCCGCTGCCGTTCCCGCCCGTTGCCGTTGCCGTTGCTGCCTGGTGCCGTTCCCGCCCACGGCCGTTCCCGCCGACCGCCGTGCGGGGCCCGGACGATAGGGTCGGCGCTGCCCGCCCGCACCCCCTCCGGAGGATCCCGTGCCGCAGCTCCTGGTCGACCACTCGGCCGAACTCGCCCTCGACCGGGACGCCCTGGCCGCCGAACTGCACAAGACGGTCACCGAGGTGATCGACACCACGGTGGCGGAGTGCAAGACCGTGTTCCGCCCGGCCCCGCACCACACCGTCGGTGACGGCGTGAGCGGTGAGGCCGTGGTGCTGGTGGAGGTGAAGATCCTGGCCGGCCGGACCACCGCGCAGCGCGCCGAACTGACCACCCGGGTGCTCGACGTGCTGCGCTCCCACCTCTCCGTACCGACCGCGATCGGCGTGCAGGTCACCGAACTCGACCGCGACACCTACCGTTTCGTCCACCACCCGGGCCGCTGAGCGGCCGTCGGAGCTGCGCCCGCCCTCCTGCACCCGGACCGACCACGGAAGCGCCGTCCCCGCGCAAGCCCCCGCGCGCAAGCCCACCGGGCCGGTCTGCGCTACCAACCGGTCGAACACCGACGGTATCGTGACAGGGTCGTGGAGGGGGGACGCACATGGTGAAGTCAGCAGCTGGTGACGGGACGGGCGGGCCGGAGCAACCGGGGGAGCGCGCCTCGGCCATCGCCCGTCGGCTGGACCGGCTGATGGCCCGGGAGGCGACCAGATCGGGCGGCCGGCCCCCCGCCTACCGCGAACTCGCCGACCGGATCAACCGCCTGGCGGGGAGGGACGTCATCTCCCGTGACACCGTGCGCAACCTCCACCTCGGCCTGAACCAGAAGGGCCAGGCCTGCAACCCCACCGTGGACACGCTCGACTGGCTGGGCCGGGGCTTCGGCATCGACGCCGGCGCGAGCTACTTCCTGGACGACGCCAAGGCCGCCGTGGTGGACGAACAGCTCGACCAGCTGGAGCGGATCGCCGAGTTGCGGCAGGCGCTGGGCAACGACGGGGTGGTCAACCTGGTCAAGCGGGCCTCCGCGCTGTCCGACGGCAGCCTGCGGGTGCTGCTCTCGCTCGCCGACAACCTCCGCAAGCTCGAACAGGACGCGAGCAGTCAGGACGCGAGCGGCCAGGCGGCGGGTCCGACCGGCACCGGATGAGCGGGAGCACCGCACCACGCACCACCGTCCCCCGACCGGCTTCCGCCCCTCGCTCCGAAGGAACACCCCCGCCTTGGCCTTCCCCCGCGGCCTGCGCCGACGCTGCGAGCAGCGGCTCTCCGGCCTGAGCCTGCCCGCCCCGTTCACCGTCGAGGGCTTCCGCGCCGCCCTGGAGCGCGAGCGGGGACGCCGCATCGTCATGGAGCCGCTGCCCGCCCTCGGCCCCGACCTGCCCTGCGGGCTGTGGATCGCGCTGCCCAGCATCGACGTCGTCTACTACGAGGAACGCACCAGCCCCGCCCACCAGGACCTGATCAAGCTGCACGAGCTCGGCCACGTCCTGTGCGGCCACACCGGCACCCTCGAACTCTCCCGGCTCACCACGCTGCTGCCGGACCTGACGCCCGAACTCATCGCCCAACTGATGGGCGCGGGCCGCACCGGCTACCACACGGCCGAGGAGCAGGAGGCGGAGATGATCGCCCTGCTGCTCGCCGACCTGGTCGGCTCCACCACCGACCCGAGCCCGGTCTCCGACCGGCTGGCCGAGAGCCTGCTGCACCCGATACGCCAACCCCGGTGGAGGAAGTCCTGATGCGCCCGCTGTTCACCTGGCTGATGCCCTCACTGATCTGGGGCGTCGTGCTCTGGCGGGCCCCCACGGCCTTCACCACCCGGGCGAACCGGGCGCTGTGGGCGGCCTTCACGGCGATCGCCCTCGGGCTCAGCTGCCGTCCGGCCTTCGTCGAGCGGGCCCTGGGGGAGCTCACCGGCATCCGGGACGTCACCCAGCTGCTCAAGCACCTGGTCGGCATCGCCGCGGTGTACTTCCTGCTGGAGTACGTCCAGGAGGTGCGCCACCGTCCGGAGCGGCCCCGGGCCGCCCGCGCCCGGCTGCTGTCGGCGCTGGCCGCGAGCATCGTGCTGAGCCTGCTGTTCGTCTTCGCCCTCCCGCACGACGCCGACGGCGCCTTCGGCATCGACGCCCACTTCGGGGACCCGTGGGTGAAGGCCTACCTGTGCGTCTTCAACACCGCCTTCGCCCTGGCCAGCGCACGGGCGATGGTGCTGTTCTGGTCCAACCGGGCGGCCGTTCCGCGCGGGGCGCTGCGGGTGGGGATCACCTGCCTGGCCGCCGCCGGAGCGACCGGCCTGCTGTACACGCTCTACCGGTACTGGTTCACCCTCGCCATGGGCGACTCCACCCGCTTCGACGCCGCCGGGAAGCCGATCCCGCTCCAGGACACGGCCAGCGAGGTGCTGCCCGCCCTGATGCTGGTGCTGCTCGTCCTCGGCGTCACCATCCCGCCCGCCCGGACCGTGGTCGGCTACCTGCGCGACCAGTACGCGCTGTGGCGGCTGCACCCGCTCTGGGCGGACGTGGTGGCCGCCGTCCCCCAGGTGGTGCTGGGCACCCCGAGCAGCCGGCTGCGGGACGTCCTGACCGTCCGGGACCGCTCGGTCGAACTCGCCCACCGGGCCTTCGCCATCCGGGACGCCGCCCTGGTGCTGCGCGAGGACACCCAGGGCTCCGGGTGCGATCCGGCCTGCGGGGACACCCGGGCCGCCGAGTGCGTCCCGACGCCCGCCGCCTGCGAGGACCTCGCCCGGGTCGAGGCCCGCTGGCTGCGCGCCGCCGTCCGCCACCGGGCCCGCGAGCTGCCCGCCCCCACCCCGCCGGCGGCCCTCGCCGCGACCACCGGCGGCCGCACCCCGCGCGAGGAGATCGCCTGGATGCTGGCCGTGGCCGCCGCCTACCGCCGGCTCGGCGCGGACGGGCCGGCGTAGCCGCCGAAGGCGCCCTGCCGCCCAAGCTCTCCGGCCGACCGGCCAGTTGACGTACCGATGGGCCGGTCGGCGACTCTGTTCGCCGGTCGGTGCCGTACGGGAGGTGCGGTTTTCGGCTTCCGGCGATTATGATCGTCACCGCAGCGGGGGTGACCCGCCGGACCGACAGGGGGCGGGGGATGTTCAGTACGGTCGACAGCCGCGTCGGACTCCACCGGAGCCGTGACACGGGCTGGAGCTAGCGGGGGGTACGGCGGCTCTGTCCGGCCTACGGGCGTCCGGTGGCCGGGTGGCCGTACGGAGCGTTCCCGTCCCACGGGGGTGGGCTTGGTCCGTCCGGTGGACGGCCGCCCGTTCCGCCCGCGGCGCCCTCACGGGGGGGGGCGCTAGCGGGGGGTACGGCCACCGAGCCGTCGCGGGACTGAGCGCACGCGGCCCGTAGGGAAGTTGAACGCCGAAACCAGGGACTTGTCGGGGGTCCACCCGGATGCCGCACTCCGCGCCGGTGGAAAGAATCGCGCCATGAAGGCAATCCGGCGAGCAACCAGATACGCGGTGAGCTGCGCCACCGGCATGTTGATCATCCCCCTGAGCGTGTCGGCCCCGGCTGTCGCGGCACCCGCCGCGCCACCGCCGACGGCATCCAGTGCACCGACAACCCAGAGGGCGAATGGGCTGTCGCTGCCGAGGCCGACCGGACCGTACGCGGTCGGTCGCGACACCCTGCACCTCACCGACCCTCGGCGTTCCGATCCCTGGGCACCACAGTCAGGGCCACGCCAGTTGATGGTGGACCTCTACTACCCGGCCGTCGCCGACAGCGGCACACCCGCTCCGTACATGAGCACCGCCGAAGCGACGGCACTGATCAACTATGCCGGCCTGTCCGGGGCCCTTGCTCCGACCACCCTCGCCGACACCCGCACCTGGAGCCGGGCCAACGCGGCACCGGCCCGGGGCCGTTACCCGCTCGTCGTGCTGTCCCCTGGTTTCACAGTGCCCCGCTACACCCTCACCGCTCTCGCCGAGGAACTGAGCAGTCGGGGATTTGTGGTGGCGACCGTGGACCACGCCCACGAATCGGCGGCCACCCGGTTCCCCGGCGGCATCCTGGCCTGCACGGCGTGCGGCGCGTACGACGCCGGCACCATCACCCAGGCGCAGATCGCCGCCGGGCGTGCCCAGGACGTGTCCTTCCTGCTCACCGAACTCACCGGTCCGCACCCGGTGTGGCGGTACGCCCCCCTCATCAACCCCGCGCGGATCGGCATGGCCGGCCACTCCATCGGCGGCGACGCGACCCTGGCCACCATGCTCGCGGACCGACGGGTGCTGGCCGGCGCCGACCTCGACGGCTCCATCACCCCACCGGTTCCCGCGACCGGCATCGACGGTCGGCCGGTCCTGCTGATCGCGGCCGTTGACCCGAGCAGCCCGGACATCGTGCCGTCCTGGACCAGCAGTTGGCCGAATCTGAACGGTTGGAAGCGTTGGTTCACCGTCGCCGGCGCCGACCACTACACCTTCACCGACCTGGACTACCTGGTCAACGAGAGTGGCGTGCTGTCCATCCCGAACGCTCCCAGGTCGATCGCGATCACTACCAGTTATGTCAGCGCCTTCTTCGAACGCCAGCTCAAGGGGGCCTGCCGGCCGTTGCTCAACAGTCCCAGCCGGGACTTCCCCGAGGTGACCTTCACCAGTTCATGACCGGCACGGATGACAGGAACGGTCCAGGCGCTGAGCAGGCAGTCCGCCCCCGGTAGCCGCAGGCACCTTCCAAGTACACTGCCGGCCGCCAGTTCAGAGGTCGCGCGGGCGAGCATGTGCTCGTGGGCGGCGGCTCGGGCGTCGGCCCCCTGCGGTGGGTGGTCCATGCCCGACACATCAGGCTACGGACGGTGATGATGGTGTCGGCGAGATCGAAGAAGGTGTCGATGACGGCGACCTGTCGTCCGCAGCAGGGCCAGACTCTGGAAGGATCGGCGGTCGTACTGCGCGACGGCGGCGGATGTCGCCCGGTTCGCGCGGCGGTGACGGCGTTCCAGGAGCCCGGGACGGACTGAGCGCCCGCGGCCTCCCGCCCGCCCGCCTCCCGCCCGCGGCCGCGCCGAGGGGACGTACCTCAGGCGAGCAGGCGGGCCGGGAGGTACGGGGACTCGACGTGGACGGCCCAGCCCCGGCGCCGGGCGTGGCAGGCGAGGGCGAGGACGTCGAGGCTGATCGCGGCCTCGGAGTCGGTGGCGCGGTCGGCGACCGAGTGGTGGTCGCGGTGGGCTTCGAGGGCGTCGATCAGCGCCAGGTTGAAGCTGGTCTCGTCGCCCTCCACGAGCTGGGAGAAGAGGACCACCGGCGGGCCGGGGAAGCCCCACTCCTTCGTCCGCTCGGCCTCGCGCAGGGCCCGTTCGGTGGCCGGGAGCGGGTCGACGCCCCGGAAGTAGTCGTGCAGGGCGACGCGGTAGCAGGCGTACGCGGAGCGGTCGGCGGTGGAGTGGGTGGGGCCGGCGAGGACGACCGGGGCGAGGTCCTCGCGGACACCCGTGATCAGGGCGAGGTCGAGGGCGAGCTGCCAGTGGCCGGGGCCGGTGTCCTCGTCCCGGGTGGCCGGGTAGCGGACCGCGCGGCCGTCGATGGTCACCTCGGCCTCGGTGCCGGGCTCGGCGAGGGCGATGCGGAACAGCGCGGCGCCCAGTTGGGAGGCCAGGCGCAGACCGGCGAGCTGGGTGTCGGTGACGTCGGCGGACTGCGAGGCGCGGGCCCGGAGGAGGAGCACCTGCTTGCCCAGGGCGCGGGCGAGCAGGGCGACGGTGTGGCGGTCCTCGGGCCCGGGGTTGATCGCCTCCCGGGTGCGCTGCTCGTACAGTGCCTCGCTGTCGGGGTGGAGGGGGAGGGCCGGGCTCGGCCGGTCGATGCGGACGGGGCCGGCGGCGAGCCGGGCGACGGCGTCGGGGCGCCGGTCGCGGCCGAGACCCGCGACCCGGGGGCCGGGACCGGCGAAGCCGGTGACCAGGGCGTGCGGGAGGTAGTCGGTGTCGACGGCGGGGAGCCAGCCGTGGGCCCGGTGGGCGAGCGCGGCGAGGGCGAGCGGGAGCAGCGGGAGGAGGCTGCGGGGGCTGGTGCCGTCGGCGCGGTCGAGGAGGGCGAGCAGCCCGGAGTCGAAGGCCGCGCGGTCCTCCGCGGCGAGGGCGCGCAGGGTGTGGAGGGCCTGGGTGGCCTCGCTGTCCCGGTCCTCGATCCGGGCCAGTGCGGCGTCGATGGCGGCGAGCCGCTGCTCGGAGGTCGCGGCTTCGGTCGACGTGCTGTCAGTCCCTTCCTCGTTGCGGGTGCGGCCCAGGAGGTGGGCCATGAAGCCGTTGACGAGCTGGGCGGCGGAGTAGCCGCCGCCGGCGGGCATGGCCTGCCAGGTGAAGGCGAAGGCCTCGCCGTGCCGGGTGAACCGGTCGGAGAGGATCGCGAGGCAGAGCGCGTCGAGCCAGTGCCGGGGGAGGACGAGGCTGCGCCGTACGCCCCCGTCCGCCTCCTCGGGGTCGTAGCTCATCCCGAAGTTCGGGTAGTCGAGGAACACCTGGAAGCCGTCGTACGCGTAGTACGCGGCGAAGGCGATGGCGCCGGCGGCGGCCTCGGTGGCGTCCTTGAGGACGGCCCGGGCCTCCGGGGTGTCGAGGGCGGGGGAGTCGGCGGAGAGCGCGCCGAGGTGGTCGAGGAACTCGTCGGCGATCAGCCGCCATTCGGTGGCGGTCATCAGATCGGCGCGTGCGTACGAGTGGACCATCCGTCCGATCCGGTCGGTGAATCCCTCGCGGGCCGCCGAGACCGCCGCTCCGTCCACCTGGTGACGTTCGATCCGCACAGTGCTGCTCCTTGATCCCTTGCTCGGCCGTCAGCCTAGACGTGGGGTCCGACAGTGCGCGGTGCGGGGTCGATGGCGGCCGCCCAGTTTCAAACGATGTTTGAAAATGATCGTGAGCGCGCTAGTGTCGTGATCGGCGGCAGCGGATCGCGTCGTCGGCGGAGGCCCGGGATCCGCCTGCCACAGGGGAGTTGACGGCCGGTCGCACCGGGCCCGCCGATCGAGCCGGGTCCACCGCCGCCGCCGTGCACCGCCCATGAAGCACCCATGAACCACTGCGACCGCGAGGACGGCAGCACCCTGCTGGGCACCGGCACCCTCGCCCCCGGCGGCGGCGCCCACTGCGCCCAGGCCCGGGTCGCCTTCGCCGACCTGCTGCCCGGCAGCCACACGATCACCGCGCAGTACGGCGGCGACGGGAACTTCCTGGCGGGCGGGCCGGAGACCGTCACCGAGACGGTGACCTGCGCCAACGTGGTCACCGGTGACGTCCGCGGCGGCGTGGAGGCGACCGCGCCGAGCACCTGCGTCATCGGCGCCACCGTGCACGGCACGGTCCACGGCGCGGCCGACGGGGCCCTGTTCATCGGCGGCTCCACGGTCTTCGGCAGTGTGCACTCGGCGAACGGGACGCTCTTCGGCCTGTGCGGCACCACCGTCACCGGCACGCTGGAGGTGGACGGCGCGAGCGGGTTCGTGGTCGTCGGCGACCCCGCGGACGACGGCTGCGCCGGCAACCGGGTCAACGGCTCCGTCCACCTCGGCGACAACCACGCGGGCGCCGAACTGATCGCCAACCGGATCGGCGGCACGGTCGAGGTCGACGGCACCACCGGCACCGGCCCCTTCCCCGAGGACAACCGGGCCGAGATCGAGGGCAACACCATCGGCGGCTCCCTCCTCTGCGTCGGCAACACGCCGCCCCCGACCAACGGCGGCAACCCGAACACCGTCGGCGGCTCGCGCGCAGGTCAGTGCGCCAACCTCTGAACCGACGGCTCGACCCGAGGGGCCCGGCAGCGGCGTCGCCCACGCCCCTGCCGGGCCCCCCACGTCGGGGGCCCCTCGCCGCAGCCGCCCGGGCACCGCGTGGCGGTGGGGCGGTGGGTCGGTAGGCCGGTGGGCCGGTCGGCCGGTCGGTCAGTGGGGCA
>NZ_JBHWIV010000145.1:0-10924 GCF_042731675.1 Kitasatospora sp. NPDC059827
CCCTCGCCCCCGAACTCCCCGGCGGCCTCGACTCCGTCCGCATGCTCGCCGACCTCGGCGTCATCGCCGCCGTCGGCCACACCGACTCCGACTACGCCACCACCCTCGAAGCCATCGAGGCCGGCGCCACCGTCGCCACCCACCTCTTCAACGCCATGCCCGGCATCGCCCACCGCGCCCCCGGCCCCATCGTCGCCCTCCTGGAGGACGAGCGCGTCACCGTCGAACTCATCAACGACGGCGTCCACCTCCACCCCTCCGTCCTCGACCTCGCCTACGGCACCGCCGGCGCCGACCGCGTCGCCCTGATCACCGACGCCATGGGCGCCGCCGGCATGGGCGACGGCCTCTACCCCCTCGGCCCCCTCCAGGTCCGCGTCGAGAACGGCGTCGCGATGCTCCCCGACGGCAGCTCCATCGCCGGGTCGACGCTCACCCTCGACCGGGTGCTCCGACGGGCTCTGCTGGTGCACGGGTTGACCCTGCCGCAGGCGGTCGAGTCGCTCAGCGCCACCCCGGCCCGCCTGCTCGGCCTCACCGACTCGGTCGGCTCCCTGGAGACCGGCAAGCTCGCCGACCTCGTCGTCCTCGACTCCGACACCTACGACCTGGTCGCCGTGATGCGCCGCGGCCGCTGGGCCGTCGGCGGCGACCGCTTCCCCACCGTCAGGTCGGCCTGAACAACGGCGACGGCCGACCGCGGCTACTGCCAGTCGAGGAGCAGCCAGCCTCGGTGCGGCAGCGGCTCGGCGGTCTCGACGGTCGGGCCGGTCGTCGTGGCGGCAACCGGCTCGGGCTCGGCTAGCGGCCGGAGCAGCACGCCCTCGGCGCGGACGGCCCCGCCGGGCAGGTGCACCCGGGGGTGGGCCGGGTCGGCGCTGCCGTTGGCGACGGCGAGCCGCCAGCCGTGCTCGGTGCGGGTCAACTGCGGGATCAGGTGGGGCCCGCCGGTGACCAGCGGCAGGGTCGGGGCGTCGCCCTCCAGGTAGCGGACGGCGGCGTGCAGCAGGCGTTGCCCGTCGTCGTCGTGGGGCAGCAGCTCGACGGCGGTGGCGGCCGTCACCGCGACCCGGCCGCCGAGCTCGTTGGTGAAGACGCACCGGCCGGCGCCCCAGAACCTGTGGTCGGGGGTGAGGATCTCGGTCCAGGTCTCGGCCCCCGGCACCGGCCGGAGCCGGGCCAGGGCCGGCTGGAGGTTGACGCTCAGGTAGGCGCCCGCGCCCTCCCCGGTCAGCACGCGTTCCAGCGCGTACGGGCCGGGACCGCCCTCGGCTCCGCGCTCGGTTCCACCCCCTGCTCCGCGCTCGACGACCTCCTCGACGGTCACCCCGAGGAGCTCGCCGAACCCGCGGGCCCGCAGGATGTGGGCGGCGGTGCCGTCGAGCAGCAGGCCCTCGGCGAGCATCCGCCGGAGTTCGGCGTCCTGATAGGCCCAGGCGAGCTGCCCGAACAGCACCCGGACCGGGCCGTCCTCGGCGGTGACCGGGACGCCGTAGCGGAGCAGGTGGTCCGCGGCCGGGCCGGGGTCGACCGCCAGTTCGGCGAGGTCGCCGCCCCGGCGGGTGCGGACGTGCGCGGCGGCGTCCTGGCGGACGGGCAGGGTCACGCCGTGGGTGCGCGCCACCGGGCCGGTGAGCAGGTCCAGCGCGGGCCGGGAGCGGCGCAGCAGCTCGGCGACCCGCGGGAAGCGTCCGGCGGCGCCGGACTGCATCGGGTGGAGGTTGAGGAACAGCGCGTCGGAGCCCGCGAGTTGGGCGGCCACCAGCTCCGACCAGGTCTGGGTGTCGGACTTGGACCACGCGGTGTGCGGCCAGTTCTCGACCTCCGGCGCGCTGCGCACGTGCCGCGGCCGCAGGGCCCGCTGGACCTCCAGCATCCAGACCGAGAAGCTGAGTTCGCGGCCCGGCGCGTCCGAGTAGCGGGCGAAGTGCGGCCGGTGCCAGACCTGCCCGTCGATGGCGAGCGCGTCGAAGAGGGCCGGCCAGTCGCGGCCCTCGACCGAGTGGACGCCGGGCTCGGAGCTCATCAGGCCGAGCCGCGCGCGCCCGCCGGAGGCCTTGGCGACCGCCGCCGCCACCTCGTCGGCCACCTCCAACTGCGCGGTGCGCCACACCTGTTGGAGCAGGGCGCGCCAGGGGTGCGGCGGGCCGGGGGCGGTCACGGCGGCGACCGCCCGCTCCCGGTCGACCGGCTCCCCCGCCAGGGCGGCGAGGCGCTCCAGCATCAGCGGTTCGAAGCCGCCGCCCCAGGGCAGCGGAGCGTGGTTGTGGTAGCGGAAGTCGTCCTCCAACCACAGGACGCGGACGTCGAGTTCGGCAAAGCGGGCGTAGTGGGCGGTGATCCAGGCGCGGAACCGCGGACAGGCCGGGGAGGCCTGGGCGGTGGCCACGGTGCCGTCCGGTCCGACCATCGGGGCGAAGCCGAGCCGGTCGGCCCGGCCGCGGTCGGCGTGGCCGAGGGTGACCCAGGGGTTGAGGCTGACGCCGAGCCCGGCCGCGCGCAGGACCGCCGTGGCCGTCGCAGCGGTGTCGTACAGCCGGTCCTCCACCCCGCCCGCCGGGTGGCCGGGGTACAGCTCCTCGGCCGCGAGCAGCAGGACGACCTCCTCGACGCCCGACTCCCGGCAGAAGGAGGCGAGTTCGGCGGCGCGTTCGGCGGCGTCCGGGGTGGGGTGGAGCTGGAACCGCAGGTGGTACCGGGCGGGCACGCCGGGCCTCCTCATTTGACGCTCCCGGCGGTGAGGCCGGCGCGCCAGAAGCGTTGCAGGGACAGGAACAGGATGACCAGCGGGATCGCGGAGACCATGGCGGCGGTGACCACGATGTTGAGCGGCGGCGCGCCGGGGCCGAGTGCCCGCTGGGCCTGCCAGCCGACCACGCCGACGGTGACCGGCTGGAGGTGGTCGTCGGCCAGCATCAGCACGGGCAGCAGGTAGTTGGTCCAGATGGCGACGAACTGGAACAGGAAGACCGTGACCAGCGCCGGGGACATCACCCGCAGCGCGATGGTGGCGAAGATCCTGAACTCGCCCGCGCCGTCGATCCGTCCGGCCTCGATCAGCTCGTCCGGTACGGAGGCGGCGGCGTAGATCCTGGCCAGGTAGACGCCGAACGGGCTGACCGTGCTGGGCAGCAGCACCGCCCAGTAGGAGTTGACCAGGTGCAGCTGGGAGAACATCAGGTAGAGCGGCACGGCCAGCAGCGGCTGCGGCACCAGTACCGCCGCGAGCACCCCGTTGAAGGTCAACTCCCGCCCCCGGAAGCGGTACTTGGCCAGTGCGTAGCCCGCCATCGCCGAGATCAGGGTGGAGCCGGCCGCGCCGCCCACGGCGTAGAGGGCGCTGTTGCCGAGCCACTGCCAGTAGATCCCGCCCTGGCGGGTGAAGACCTCGCGCAGGTTGTCGGCGAGGGCGAAGTCGCCGAACCAGAAGCCGTTCCCGGCGAACAGGCCGCTGCTGGTCTTGGTCGAGGCGACCAGCAGCCACCAGACCGGGGCGAGGAAGTAGACCGAGGCGATCAGCAGCACGCCGAGGGTGAGCCAGCGGGAGGCCTGGTACCGGGCCGTCCGGGCGGTACGGGTGCCGGCGGTGTCGGTGGCGGTGGTCACAGGGCCTCCCCGCGGCGCTGGACGAGCTTGAGGAAGCCGAAGGACAGCGCGAACGCCAGGACCGCGAGCACCACGGACTCGGTGGCGGCGAGGTTGAAGTTGTTGGCGTCCACGGCGTTGTAGGCGGCGTAGATGGGGGTGTAGCTACTGCTCAGGTTGGGGGCGACGTTGTGCAGGATCGCGGGCTCGTTGTAGAGCTGGGCGGTGCCGATGACGGAGAACACCGTGGTCAGCACCAGGGCGGGGCGGATCATCGGGACCTTGATCCGCCAGGCGATGCCGAAGGCCGAGCAGCCGTCCATCCGGGCCGCCTCGGCCAGTTCGGCCGGGATGGCCTGGAGGGCGGAGTGGATGATCAGCATGTTGTAGCCGGTCCAGCCCCAGGTCAGCATGTTGCCGATGGTCGCGCCGAGCATGCCGTCCGAGGTCAGGTTCAGGTCCAGGCCCAGGTGGTGGGCGGCGGCGGTGATCGGGCTCAGGCCCGGGGCGACCAGGTAGGACCACATGATCGCGCCGACCACCCCGGGCAGGGCGTACGGCAGGAAGAAGGCCAGCCGGAAGAACCGCTTGAACATCGTCGACCCGGCGTCCAGCAGCAGGGCCAGCGCCAGGGCCAGGGCCAGCATCACGGGCACCTGGACCACGCCGATCAGCAGCACCCGCAGCAGCGAGCCGCGGAAGGCCGGATCGCCCAGCGCCGTCGCGTAGTTGCCGAAGCCGGCGAAGACCTGGGTGGGGGCGGAGAGGCCGAGGCCGGAGCGGTGCATCCGGAACAGGCTCTGGTAGAGGGTGTAGCCGATCGGCGCCAGGTACAGCGCCGTGAACAGCAGCAGGAACGGGGCGAGGAACAGCGCGACGGTCCGGGCCCGGTGGCGGGCGGGGCGGGCCGGGCGGGCGGCGCGGTCCTGCGGTGCTGTCCGCCCGGCGAGGGCGGTGGTCATGGGGGGTCGTCCCTCCTTGGTCGGTCCGGGTGCCTGGTCAGCCGGCGACGGCGAGGCCCTGCTGCTTGAGGCCGGCCACCGTCCTGCTCTGCAGGTCGGCGAGCACGTTCGGCAGGGTGGCGCCTCCGGTGCCCGCCTTGCCGAGCCCGTCGCCGAGGTCGGTGGAGGTCTGGGTCATGGTCGGGCCCCACTGCCAGTCGGTGGTGATGTGGGCGGTCTCGGCCTTGAAGACGTCGTAGATCACCTGCCCGCCGTAGAAGGGGTCGGGCTGGGAGAGCGCGGGGTGGGCGAGCGCCGAGGTGGCCGCCGGGTAGATGCCGGTGACCTTGATCAGGTTGCCGACGCTGTCGGGGTCGGTGCTCATCCAGGTGGCGAACTCGGCGGCCTCCTTGGCGTGGGCACAGCCCTTGAGGACGGCGGTGGCCGAGCCGCCGTCGTTGCCGTACGCCGGGTTGGCGGCGTCCCACACCGGCATCGGGGCGACGGCCCACTGCCCGGCGCCGTCCTTGACGCTGCCGGCGATGATCGGCGCGTCCCAGACCGCGTTGACGTCGGAGAGGATCTTGCCGTTGGCCATGTCGCTGAACTGCGAGGCGTCGTTGCTGGGGTCGGCCTTCACCAGCTTCTTGTCCAGCAGGTCCTGCCAGTAGGAGGCGACCTTGCGGTTGGCGTCGCTGTTCAGGCTGACCTGCCACTGGTCGTTGCCGGTGCCGAACCACTTGGCGCCCGCCTGCCAGGCGAGGCCGGCGTAGGTGTACGGGTCGTTGCCGAAGTTGCCGAGGTACACGGTGGGGTCGGCGGCGTGCACCTTGGCGGCGTCGGCCGCGTACTCCTCCCAGGTGACCGGGGGCTTGTCGATGCCGTACTTCGCGAACAGGTCCTTGCGGTACATCAGGGCCATCGGCGCGGTGTCGACCGGGAGGCCGTAGGTGTGGCCGTCGACGGTGACCTGCTTCCAGGTCCAGTCGGCGAACCTGCCCTTGGCGTCGGCGGTGTACGTGCCGACGTCGGTGAGGGCGCCGGCCGCGGCGAAGCTGGGCAGGGTCTCGTAGCCGACCTGGGCCAGGCAGGGGGCGTTGCCGGCCTTGGCGGCCGTGAGCATCTTGGTGTAGCCGCCCTTGGAACCGGAGGCGGTCTTGCCGAAGCTGACCTGGATGCCCGGGTGGGTCTTGTTGAACAGGGCGACCGACTCCTCGTACCCCGGGGCCCAGCCCCAGAAGTCGAGCTTGACCGGGCCGGAGGCGGCGTCCGCGCCACTGCCGCCGCTGCCGCCGGAGGAACAGCCGGCGACGAGGACGGCGGCCGTCACGAGCGCGAGTGCGGAGGCCGTCGAAACGGGTCTTGTCTTCACGTGTGTCTCCTCGAAACCGGGAGGGCGGGGCTCGGTCCCGGGGGCGGAGCGGGAACCGGCCAATTCGTTCGGTTATTGTTTGAACCAACCCTGATAAAGTCAAGAGGCAGTGTCGACGCCCGCGTCGGCCGTGACGGTGGCACCGGAGGAGGAGCGGTTCGTGAAGGCAGCGCTTCAAGGCTCGGGCGTACGGAGTCTGGCGATGGCCGGGCCGGCCGTGGCCCGCGACCGCTCGTCGTCCCGCCGGGCCAACCTCGGCATGGTGCTGCGGCTGCTGCGCGACGAGGGCCCCCGCTCGCGCGCCCGCATCTCCGAGGACACCGGCCTGCCCAAGGCCACCGTCTCCAACCTCACCGCGGAACTGCTGGAGGGCCGGCTGATCCGCGAGGGCGAGGCGGAACGGGACCGGGGCACCGTCGGCCGGCCCGGGCAGGCCGTGGAGATCGACGGCAGCGGCGTGCACGGCATCGGCGCCGAGATCAACGTCGACTACGTCAGCCTGCTCGCCCTCAACCTCAAGGGCGAGGTCACCGCCGAGCAGCGGATCCCCTTCGACGTCCGGGCCGCCGGGCCGGACGCCACCCTGGACACCACCGCCCAGCTGGTCGCCCGGGGCATCGAGGCGCTGCGCCGCGACGGCGGCCGGGTCGCCGGGGTCACCCTGGCCACGCCCGGCGCCACCGACATGGCCACCGGTACCGTCGGCTTCGCCTCCAACATCGGCTGGCGGGACGTGCCCGCCATCGCCGGCCTGCGCGAGCGCCTGGGCCCCGGCGCCCCCGAGCTGCACCTGGAGAACGACGCCAAGCTCGGCGCGCTGGCCGAGTACGTGACCGCCTCCGCCGACAACGTCCGCGACCTGGTCTACGTCACCGGCCAGACCGGCGTCGGGGTGGGCATCATCGCCGGCGGGCAGCTGGTGCGCGGGGCCGGCGGCTACGCGGGCGAGGTCGGCCACCTGCAACTGGTGCCCTCCGAGCAGCTGTGCGCCTGCGGTAGACGCGGCTGCTGGGAGACCACCGTCGGCCGCGGCGCCCTGCTGCGCTACGCCGCCGACCCCGGCGACCTGGTCTGGGACCCGATGGTGGACCTGGAGCGCCGGCTGGCCGAACTGCGCGAGCGGGCGGGCGCCGGGGACGCCCGCACCCTGGCCGCGGTGCAGCGGATCGCCGACAACCTCGCGCCCGGGCTGGCACTGCTCGCCGACGTCCTCAACCCCCGGCTGATCGTCCTCGGCGGGCACTTCGCCTTCTTCGGCGAGTACCTGCTGGACAGCGTGACCGCCCAGGTGCGCGAGCGGGTGATGGCCCCGGACGCCGGGGGCTGCGAGATCGTGCTGTCCACCACCGGGCTGACCGGGACGGCCCGGGGCGGCGCGCTGCTCGCCCTGGACGCCGTCTACCAGGACCCGACCAGTGCCATGACGCCGGCTCGGCACTGACCGTACGCCCCGATCTGCTGCACGGGTCTTGACATGACCCGCAATAAGTTCGGATTCTGGCGGAACTAATCGCCAGTCGTGCCGCCTCCCCCACTCAGCGGGCGGCACGCCTCCGGAAGGATCCCCCGATGAGACGGACGACGTCCCGGCCGGCCCGGGCCTCGCTCGTGCCGGTCCTGGCCCTGGCGGCGGCCACGTGCCTGCCGCTCGCCGCCGCACCCCCCGCCTCCGCCGCCCCGCCCACCACCGCCGCCACCGCTTCCACCGCTGCCGCCACCACCGGCACGGTCACCATCGGCGGCAAGTGCCTGGACGACGCCGACGGCGGCACGGCCGACGGCAACCCCGTCCAGTTGCTCGGCTGCGACGGCTCGGCCCGCCAGCAGTGGACCCGCAACCCCGACGGCAGCGTCACCGCGTTCGGCAAGTGCCTCGACGTCACCGACGCCTCCAACGCCACCGGCGCCCTGCTCCAGCTGTACGGCTGCACCTCCGGCCCCAACCAGCGGTTCGGCTGGCTCCCGGACGGCACCGTCTACTCCGCCAAGTCGGCCAAGTGCCTGGCGGTCCAAGGGAGTTCGGCCACGGACGGGGCCCGGGTCGGCCTCGCGCCGTGCACGCCCTCCCCCACCGAGGTCTGGGGCGGCAGCGCGGCACCGCCCGCGTCGTACACCCTCTCGGCCGGGAAGCCCGTCCCCTTCGGCAACGCCGACGACACCCCCGCCTTCGGCTACACCGACACCGACGGGCAGTTCTACTACCAGTCCGCCCACTCGCTGTACGGCGCGAAGGACGGCCGCAGCTGGCAGTTCTACCGCGGCTCGAACTTCGACACCGCCACCCTCGCGCCGATCAGCACGGCGGTCAACCCGGCCAACCCCCAGGACAGCAACGGCGACACCACCTGGCGCTGCGACAACAGCCCGACCGGCCTCGGCGCCACCGCCGCCCCCGCCGGCTCCGGCTACGCCCAGCCCAACTACTGCGACCTGACCGGGGTCTGGGTCGACCCCGACACCGGCTGGTGGTACGGCCTGGTCCACAACGAGTTCACCCCGCAGCCGTTCGGCGACGGCCTGCACTACGACGCCATCGACGCCACCGTCTCCAAGGACCGGGGCCACACCTGGACCATCACCGACCACGCGATCACCACCCCGTACAGCACCGTCCGCGGCGACACCACGACCTTCCCGGGCTCCACCTACTCCTACGGCGACGGCGACCCGCGCCTGTTCACCGACTACCGCTCCGGCTACTTCTACGTGTTCTACATGTCCCGGGCCGTCGACAAGACCGGCGGCTGGGGCGGCTTCGAGGAGCACGTCGCCCGCGCGCCGATCTCCGGGAAGCTGGCCGCCTCCTCCTGGACCAAGTGGCACGACGGCTCCTGGTCCACCCCGGGCATCGGCGGCGCCGAGAGCGACCTCGTCCCCGCCCAGGGGGTCGGCACCGGCTACCTCGCCCCCGGCGACGGCTACTCCCCCGACCGGACCGGCAGCATCCGCACCCAGATCGCCGCCGGCACCATGCCGGCCCCCTCACAGCTCTCGGTGCTGAACATCGCCTGGAGCGCCTACCTCGGCAAGTACCTCGGCACCCCCGAGAACGAGGCCGGCTCCGACCAGCCCCAGCACTACTACGTCACCGACGACCTGGCCACCCAGCAGTGGACCGACATCGGCTCCGTCGGCGGGCCGCAGAGCTCCTGGTACCGCTGGCTGGTGGACTCCGGAAGCCGGACCGGCACCACCGTGCTCGGCAGGACCTTCCGCTCCTACTGCTGGTACAGCTGCTCCACCGGCAGCGGCGAGTACTCCGAGGTCAGCATCGCCCCGACCGCCGCCGGCGCCCCGCCGGCCGCCCCCGTCACCACCGGGGTGCCGTACCGGCTCGCCGCGGGCGACGGCCGCTCCCTGGCCCAGAGCGGGAGCACCCTCACCACCTCCGCCACCGCCGACACCGCCGCCCAGCAGTGGACCTTCACCCCCACCGGCGACGGCTTCTACACCATCGCCAACGCCGGCTCCGGCAAGCTGCTCGGCGTCGACTCCCGCGGCAACGCCGGACGCGCCTGGGGCGCCGCCCCCACGCTCGCCGCCCGCGGCGGCAGCCCGACCGTCGGCCAGCAGTGGTCCGTCCAGACCGTGGTCACCAGCCCGGCGGGCAGCGGCCCGTCCACCCCCACCGGCGGGTACCGCCTGGTCAACCGCTACAGCGACCTCGCGCTCAGCCTCACCACCGGGGCCCAGGCCGTGACCACCTCGCCCCAGCGCAGCTGGGACAACCCCGGCAGCACCGCCGACACCCGCCCGGTCACCGCCCAGACCCTCACCCTCACCCCGGCCGGCGCCGCCCCGGTCCTCGACGGCACCCACGTGCTGTCCACCGCCGGCAAGGCGCTGGACGTCCCCGACTGGTCCACCACCCCGGGCACCCGGCTCGACACCTGGACCACCAACGGGGGCCGGAACCAGGGCTGGACCTTCGCCCGGCAGGCCGACGGCTCGTACACCCTCACCAACCTCCACTCCCGGCTGTGCGCGGACGATCGGGGCGGCGCCACCGCACCCGGCACCCCGGTGATCCAGTGGACCTGCACCGGCGGCGACAACCAGCGCTGGACCGCCACCCGGCTCCCCTCCGGCGCCTACACCCTGACCAACCGCCGCAGCGGACTCCTGCTGACCACGGCCGGACCGGCCGACGGCGACCTGCTGGCCCAACAACCGGACAGCGGCTCGCCGTTGCAGCGGTGGACGCTGGACTGACCCACCGGCAGACGGCCGCCCCCGGCGCTGACCAGCGCCGGGGGCGGCTCCGGACCTGGCCCGATCCACCGGACACGCCCTAAGCTCCCCGCAGCACTGTTGTTCAACAGTGGGCAAAGGAGCGGCAATGCACCACCCAAGGCCTGCCGGGCCGACCGGAACCACCAGGCCTGCGGAGAACGCGGAGAATCCGGAGAGTCGGGAGAACCCCGCAGGCCGGTGGAGGACGGTCACGGCCGCCGCGGTGGCCGCCGCCCTCGTCTCCTCCGCCGCCACCGCCTGGTGGCTGTCCGCCGACGACGGCCTGGACTACGTCAACGACTACGCCTCCCACGAGCCGTTGCGCGTGGTCGGCTACCCCTCCACCGGCACCCTGCACCTGACCCAGCAGATCGTCTGGCGCCTCGCCGACGGCTCCGAGGGCTCGCTGGCGACGATGGCCACCTCCGACGGCTCCGGCGCCGAGGCGCGCAGCACGGCGGCGAACTGGGTCCGGACGTTCCGGGAGGGCGCGCAGGGCCCGGTGACGGCGGAGTTCCACGGCAAGGGCGAGGTCCGCCAGTCGGTGGTGCTCTACTTCGGGCGCACCCGGCAGGTCAAGCAGTTCCGCCTGCGCCTCGACGGCAACGGCGGCGCGGACGGCTGGCGCGTCCTGATGCGCGAGACCGACCCCCAGGAGGCCGCCGCCTCACCCACCTGGGCCCCGGCCTCCCCCGGCGCGACGCTCCCCCCGGCCGTGCCCTGAGGCCCACCGACCGCTGACCCGCACGCGGAACGGGCGGACACCCCACCAAGGGGTGTACGCAGTGTCATA
>NZ_JBHWIV010000146.1:0-7944 GCF_042731675.1 Kitasatospora sp. NPDC059827
GCGGGGCCGGGGCCCCCCCCCCGGGCCCCCCCCCACCCCGGGCGCCCCGGGGGGCCGGGGGGGGGGGCGGGGGGCTCGACGGGCCTGCTCCGCTAGGCGGGCAGTACGTCCCATTCCTGGAGCTCGTTGTGGTCGGAGAACGCCTTCAGCACGGTGGTGTAGTTCCCGTTGGACTGGATCGCGTAGTCCCCGTCGAGGTACTCGGTGATGACGACCTTGTTGTCACTCTCGTCGAGGTTCCACCACTGGGCCGGGTTGGTGGAATTGCACCGGAGCAGGGCGATCGGGTCTCCGGTTCTGACCGGCGCCTGGAGGCAGAGGGTCTTGTAGACGTTCGCGATCAGGAACGACCCCTGGCCGGTCGGGGTCAGGGTCCAGGTCTGAACGGGGCTGCCGTTGGACGGGTAGGTGATGGGATACGTCCCGTTGGCGTTGCCGTCCAGGTTTCCGTCCACCGTCGCGTTGTAGAACCGGACGTTCTGGGACAGCTGCCGGTGGCCACTGGCCGCCGCCTGCCCCGTGGAGGCCGTCGCGCCCACGAGGGCCAGCGCTACGGCGCCTGCGGCGACGGCGACTCTGGTGTTGAACAAGGTCTTCTCCTTCTGCGAATTCTCCCCGGACTGCACGGCCCTTCGGCAGCCGCATGCGCGATGGAAGCAGCTCGGGTGGGGACGTACAAGAACCATTGCCCGGAGGCGCTTTCGCGTTGGGGAGAATCATTCCAATCGCCCTACCGGCGTTAAGAGTTCGATCGGAAGGTATGTTCCGCCCGGCAGTCGGCCGACGGCAGTCGGAGGGCCGGGGTCGGGTTGCCCGCTACTTCCGACCGTCGGCCCGACGGGCGAGCCTGGTCTCGGCCTTGAGGAGGAGCGGCATCAGGGCGTAGACGACGACGGGGACGACGAGGGCGGTCATCACCAGGGTGCGCAGCGGTACGGGGAGGCTGCCGAGGTGGGGGCCGAGGACGAGGAAGGCCGCGGTGATGGTCGGGTAGACGGCGAGCCAGGTGAGCACGGCGCGGCGGTGGACCGACGGGACCGAGGGGGCCGCGGGGGTGGCCGGGGCGACGGCGGCCCGAACGGTGGCGGGGGCTGCTGGGGTGATGGTGTCGGTGGTCATGGCGCGGGTCCTCCCCTTGGTGATCGGGCGGAGACCTCATCTCCAACCCTTCGGTTGGAGTTTGGCACGCGCGGACGCGGAAGTCCAACCATTGGGTTGGAAATTTGGGATACCCTTGGGCCATGGCCTGGGACACCGCACGCACGCAACAGCTCCTCCTCGACGCCGCGGTCGAGGAGTTCGCCGAGTTCGGCCCGGACGGGGCCCGGATCGCCCGGGTGGCGACCCGGGCCGGGGTGAACAAGGAGCGGATCTACCAGTACTTCGGCAACAAGGAGCAGCTCTTCTCCGCCGTGCTGACGTCCGAGCTCGGCAAGCTCGCCGAGGCGGTGCCGCTCGCCCCGGCGGCGGGGCTGGACCTCGGCGACTACGCCGGACGGGTCTTCGACTACCACTCGGCCCACCCGCACCTGTCCCGACTGCTCGCCTGGGAGGGACTGCAACGCGGTTCGGACGCCGAGGAGTTGGCGGCCGGGCCGGAGCGCACCGCGCACTACGCGGAGAAGGTCGCCGCCGTCGCCGCCGCGCAGCGCAGCGGCGGGGTGGCCGGGGAGGTGGATCCGGCACGGCTGATGTTCGCGGTGATCGGCCTGGTGAACGCGTGGTTCACGCTGCCGCAGATGGTCCGCCTGCTGCTCGCCGGTACGGCGGACCGGGCGACGGACCGGGCGGCCCTGGTCACCCTGGTCCGCCGGCTGACGGCGCCCGCAGGAGGCTGAGCAGCCGCGGCGCGCACCCGGGCCGCGGCAGCCCCGGTCAGCCCCGGCGCACGGCCTGGGCGGCCTGGCGGGCGCGCCGGACGGTGCGGTGGACGCGCTGGACGGCGATGAAGCGGTTCATCGCGTCGGCATGGGTGAGGCGGTACTTGAGCCGCAGCTGGCCGTTGAGGCCGGCGATCCGCTCGGGGCCGATGGCGTCCAGCAGGCGGCTGACGTGCCGCTGGTAGACCTCCCAGTAGTTGCGGTCGCCGTCCGGGATGGACCAGAAGAACATCGGGATCTCCTCGGCCAGGCAGTTCCGGTCGTAGGCGCGCAGGTACTGCTCGGTGAAGAGGGCTTCGGGGCGGGCGAGCAGCCATTCCCGGACGAGTTCCATCGAGCGGACCCGGTCGATCAGTCCGCGCGGGTCGGTCTTCTTCTGGGTGATGGAGAGGTTGCCGTCCTCGCGGACCCGCCAGTGGTAGATCGGCTCGGAGAGCACGTCGACCCGTTCGGCGAGGAAGTGGTGGGGGACGCTGACCGGGGCGTCCTCGTACAGGATGCCCTCGGGGTAGCGGATGCCCGCGGCGTCGAAGAAGGTGCGCCGGTAGACCTTGTTCCAGGCGGTGCGGTCGGTGACCAGGGCGGGCAGTTCGCTGACGTGGGTGCGCAGCCGGGTCTCGCGGAAGGGGCGGCGGTGGGCGTGCGAGGGGGTGAGGCCGGTGGTGCGCAGGCGCATCGCGTTGCCGGTGGCGAAGTCGGAACCGGTCTGGTCGAGCGTGCTGATCATCAACTGGTAGGCGTGCGGCGGCAGGGTGTCGTCGCTGTCGACGAAGGTCAGGTACTGGGTGCCGGGGGCGAGGTGGCGCCAGCCGGTGTTGCGGGCGGCGCCGAGGCCCTTGTTCTCCTGCTGGACCAGCCGGAAGCGCCGGTCCCGCGCGGCGTACTCCTTGGCGATCACCGGGCCGTCGTCGGTCGAGCCGTCGTCGACCAGCACGCACTCGAAGTCCGTGAAGGTCTGGGCCGCGATCGAGTCCAGGCACTCCGCGAGGTAGCGCTCGACGTTGTAGATCGGGACGACGACGGACAGACGAGGGGCCATCGGACGGCCTTTCGCTCAGGAGCGGACGGGCCGGTCGGCCGGTCGGCCGCCGACCGCCGGTGACCGGCGGTGTCCCGAGCGTAGCGACCGCGCGCCGTTCACGGGCGAACAACGGGTGGCGGAGGGCGTTCGGTTCGGTGTGACTGACGTGACGGGGGTCGACGGCCGTGGCGGGGAACCACGGCGGGAACAGGGGGAACACGGGGGGAGAACAGGGGGAGGGCCCCGGACCGCCCGACCGGTCCGGGGCCCTCCTGCTCGCTCGGTGCTCAGGCGCCCTTGACGGCGGCGAAGCGGGAGGAGACGTCCTGCCAGTTGACGACGTCCCACAGACGGGTGACGTAGTCGGGGCGGACGTTGCGGTACTGCAGGTAGTAGGCGTGCTCCCAGGCGTCGAAGGCCAGCAGCGGGGTGGTGTTCTGCCCGACGTTGCCGTGGTGGTCGTAGACCTGCTCGACGATCAGGCGCTGCCCGAGCGGCTCCCAGGACAGGATGCCCCAACCGGAGCCCTGGACGCCGGTGGTGGCGGTGGTGAGCTGCTTCTTGAAGGCCTCGAAGCTGCCGAAGTGCTCGGTGATGGCGTCGGCCAGCTCGCCCTCGGGGCGGTCGCCGCCCTCCGGGGACAGGTTCTGCCAGAACAGCGAGTGCAGCACGTGGCCGGAGAGGTGGAAGGCGAAGGTCTTCTGCAGGCCGACCAGGCCGCCGAACTGCTCCTTGTCGCGCGCCTCGGCGAGCTGCTCCAGGGTGTCGTTCGCCCCCTTCACGTAGGCGGCGTGGTGCTTGGAGTGGTGCAGCTCCAGGATCTCGGCGGACATGGCCCGCTCGAGCGCGGAGTAGTCGTACGGCAGGTCGGGAAGCGAGTAGGTGCCCATCAGGACACGGCCCCTTTCGGCGGGTTGAGCGATGACGATCGTGCCGGGACAACACTATTGCGTATGAGTTGCAGGAACGAAGCATGGGCTCCTGCTTATTCCACCGTTCACATCGGGCACAATGGTCACCCGCACGTGTAATGAGTGAAGAGGGTGAGTGACTGTGACAGGGTCGCCGGTGGTCGTGCTGGGCATCGAGTCCTCCTGCGACGAGACCGGTGCCGGTCTGGTCCGGGACGGCGTGCTGCTCGGGCAGGCGGTGGCCTCCTCGATGGACGAGCACGCCCGCTACGGCGGGGTGGTGCCGGAGATCGCCGCCCGGGCCCACGTCCACGCGATGGCCCCGGTGGTGCAGGAGGCCCTGGACCGCGCCGGGCTGACGCTGCGGGACGTCGGGGCCGTCGCCGTCACCACCGGCCCCGGCCTGTCCGGCGCCCTCCAGGTCGGGGTCGCCGCCGCCAAGGGGTACGCCTTCTCGCTCGGCGTCCCGCTGTACGGGGTGCACCACCTCGCCGGGCACGTCGCCGCCGCGACCCTGGACGGCGGGCCGCTGCCCGACCCGTGCATCGTGCTGATCGTCTCCGGCGGGCACACCTCGCTGCTGCTGGTCCGCGACCTCGCCCGGGGCCGGATCGTCCACCTCGGCGACACCCTGGACGACGCGGCCGGCGAGTGCTTCGACAAGGTCGCCCGGATCCTGGGCCTGCCCTACCCCGGCGGGCCGGCCGTCGACCGCGCCGCGCGCGACGGGGACCCGGCGGCGGTACGGCTGCCGCGCCCGCTGACCGGGCCGCGGGACGACCCGTACGCCTTCTCCTTCTCCGGCCTCAAGACCGCCGCCGCCCGCTGGGTCGAGGCGCGGCGCACGGCCGGCGGCCAGCCGCACGTCCCGGACGCGGCCGCCGCCCTCCAGGAGGCGATCGCGGACGTGCTCACCCGCAAGGCGGTGCGGGCCTGCACCGACCACGGGATCGACACCCTGGTGGTGGTCGGCGGGGTCGCCGCCAACTCGCGGGTGCGGGCGCTCGCCGAGCAGCGGTGCACCGAGGCCGGGATCGCCCTGCGGGTGCCGCCGCTGCGGCTGTGCACGGACAACGGCGCGATGGTCGCGGCCGTCGGCGACCTCCTCGTCCGGGCCGGGGCCGAGCCGGCCCCGGCGGACGTGTCGGTGGACCCGTCGGCGCCGCTGGAGTTCGCGGCGCTGACCCCCCGGGCGCGGTCGGCCGCCTGACGGGCCGTCGGGTACGGCAGGCGAGGCGGGCAAGGCAGGGCGCGCGGAAAGGCACGGTTCGGTCTCGTCGACCGGAAGCCCGGCTCCCGGGTCTTCCCTTTACCTGAATGAGTGTGCCATTTTACATGTCACACATCAGACTCCGTCCGTGCGCCCCCACCGCACGGCCCCCTCACGGTCCCGGAGGCCCCCACCCCATGCGTCCCTTCCGGATATCGAAGGCGAACGCGCGCAGACTGCCCGCGCTCGGCGTCGCCTTCCTCCTCGCAGCCGGCCTGTTCACCCCGCAGGCGCACGCAGCCGACCGCGCCCCGACGCCGACCGCACCGGCGGCCGGGCCGGTCGCCCCGCGAGTCGCCGCACCCGTCACCCCGCACGCGATCCCGGTGCCGAAGTCGCCCGACACGCCCCAGGACCCCCGCCCGCTCGCCGCCGAGAGCCACGGCAGGCCCACCGCCCCGACCGCGGCGGGCGCGGTCGGCGCCGGCCGGACGGCGCGGCAGCTGACCGCCTGCGACACCGCGGCGTTCACCGGCACGTCCGGCGCCGCGCTGGTCCAGCAGGTCAAGGCGGCCGGCCTCGACTGCGTCAACACGCTGTTCACCCTCACCGGCACCGACGCCAAGGGCGCCTTCGCCGAGGCCAAGATGGTGACCGTCGCCGACGCCCTGCGCGACACCGCCGCCGCCGGCTACCCGGGCGACAACTCCACCTCCGCCGGGCAGTTGGTGCTGTTCCTGCGCGCCGGCTACTACGTGCAGTGGTACCACCCCGACGCCGTCGGCCCGTACGGCGACGGCCTGCGGACCGCGATCCGCGGCGCGCTGGACGCCTTCTTCGCCGCCCCGCACAGCAAGGACGTCACCGAGGCCAACGGCGCCACCCTGGCCGAGGCCGTCACGCTGATCGACAGCGCCCGGGAGAACGCCCGCTACACCGGCGTGGTCAAGCGCCTGCTCGACGGTTACACCGGCGGGTGGACCGGCTCGATGGCCGCCGCCGTCGGCAACACCGGGACGGTCGTCGAACGCGGCTTCGAGCTCCCCGAGTTCACCGCCGCCCTCCAGGCCGACCCGTCCTTCGCCACCACCATGGCCTCCTTCGTCACCCGCAACAGCGCCCAGCTCACCGGCTCCGACCCGGTGACCCGGATCGGCATCCAGATCGGCAACCTGGTCGCCGTCGACGGCCTCCGGGCGCAGGGCCGGCCGATCGTCAAGGACCTGGTCAACCGCTACCCGCTGGTCGGCGCCACCGCCCCGCTCACCATGAACCTGCTCTGGTTCGCGGAGCAGAAGGACGCCGGCAACTGCTCCTACTACGGCACCTGCGACGTGCCCGCCAAGCTCGTCCCGCTGGTGCTCAGGAGCGACCACGCCTGCAACCCGAACCTGCGGATCCGCTCCCAGAGCATGACCGACCGCCAGAACGCCGACACCTGCACCAGCCTGGTCGGCCAGGACGCGTACTTCCACCGGGTGGCCAAGGACAACGGCCCGGTCGCCGACGACCACAACACCGGCCTGGAGGTCGTCGTCTTCGACGACTACTACAACTACAGCCTCTACGCCTGGGAGATGTACCACATCGCCGTCGACAACGGCGGCATGTACGAGGAGGGCAACCCGGCAACCCCCGGCAACCAGGCCCGCTTCATCGCCCACCAGGCCGACTGGCTGCGCCCGAGCTTCCAGATCTGGAACCTCAACCACGAGTACACCCACTACCTCGACGGCCGCTACGACATGTACGGCGACTTCGAGGCGGGCATGACCACCCCGACCGTCTGGTGGGTCGAGGGCCTGGCCGAGTACGTCTCGTACGGCTACCGGGGCGTCCACTACGACGACGCCGTCACCCAGGCCGGCAAGGGCAGCTACCCGCTGAGCACCCTCTTCGACACCACCTACGACAACGCCGACTCCACCCGGATCTACAACTGGGGCTACCTGGCGGTGCGTTACATGCTCCAGTCGCACCCCCAGGACGTCGACGCCCTGCTCGCCGCGTACCGCGCCGGTGACTGGAACGGCGCCCGCACCCTGCTCAAGACCACCATCGGCACCCGCTACGACGCCGACTTCGCGACCTGGCTCAAGGCCTGCGCCGCCGACGACTGCGGCAGCCTGCCCACCGACCGGGCCCCGCTGTGCGCGGCCGCCGACACCCGGCAGTACGACCGGAACTGCCGCCGCGACGGCGTGGCCGCCACCACCGGCAACTACGGCTACAGCTTCCTGTACCTGCCGGCCGGGGTGAAGCAGCTGACCATCACCACCACCGGCGGCACCGGCAACGCCGACCTGTACTACAACGGCCCTTCCTGGGCGACCACTTCGTCGTACCGGGCGAAGTCCACCGCCGCCGGGAACGGCGAGACCCTGACCATCGCCGACCCGCCGTCCGGCTGGGTGTACTTCAGCCTGTACGCCCAGCAGGGCTTCGGCGGCGTGACCGTCACCACCACGTACAACTGACCGGCCGAATGCCGGAGCGAATGCCCCCACCGGAAAAGGTTATAACGATTCGACATTCGAATGGGCTGTCAATACCCCGTAGAAATCGAACTCCGGTTGTCGAAGGGGTGTCATGATCGCCGTCGTTCGGTTAAGGTCCTGAGTCAGTTGAGCAGTTCGGCCTTCCGGACCGGAAAGCCGGACCTCATCACCGGTGCGGCCACACCTATTCGTCGCACCCGTATTCCCGGAAAGGGGAAAACCATGAAGATGATCAAGGCGATCGTGAAGAAGTTCAAGCGTGACGAGGACCTCGCCAACCACGCGTGGGTGCTGCACGTCATCTGACGCACCACGGCCGGGGGGGGGGCGGGGGGGGCGCCCCCCCCCCCCCGCCGGGGGGTATAAAAAAAAAACACCCCCCCAGCCCCCCCTGCAACACGGGTTGGGGGGGGGTGGGGGGGAA
>NZ_JBHWIV010000146.1:7954-10849 GCF_042731675.1 Kitasatospora sp. NPDC059827
AGGTTATTTTATAACACGACAACCGGACACCCCCCAAACCACCGGTGGGGCCGCAACACAAAATCACCCCCCCCGGCGGGGGGGGGGGGGGCGCACCCCCCCCCCCCCCGGCGCCGTATTTCATCGGTATTCCCACGGAGGCGGGATCCTCGTGCAAGAAATGGCGCCGGAAACGGTCCGCGAACATTCCGTCGTCTACGCCCCGCGAATTCAGGACCTATTGGCCCGGGACGCGAAGGTGTTCCGCGTCGACGCCCGCACCGTCGGCGTCTCCGACGCCCGCCTGATGGCCGAGATCGTGGCGGCCCGCCCGGTGCTCCAGACCGAGCGCTCCGTCTACAAGCCCGCCGCGGGCGCCGACATCCCCCACGACAGCGCGACCCGGACGATCCGCGCCCTCGGGCAGGACGTCATGGCGGGCATCCGCAAGCCACCGCCCCCGGCCCGCGGACTGAACGGCGCCTGGCCGTACGCGCCCACCTCCTACCTGCGCCGGTGGCTGTTCGGATCCGACCCGCTGCCGGTCTCCCTGCTGGCCAAGCGCGGCATCACCCGCTCCGACACCCTCTCCCGGCTCGTCGACCGGGCCGTCACCACCTGGCCGGGCGGCGCGGGCGGGAACGGGAACGGGAACGGGAACGGGAACGGGAACGGGAAAAGTACCGGAACGCCCACCGCCATGGCCGGACTGATCCGCGGCGCCGACGACCCGCTGGAGCGCAAGCAGGCCGTCGCCATGTACCGGCGGGCCTCCGCCACCCTCTGCGACGGCGTGGCCGCCCTGGCCGGCAACGCCCTGTGGCTGATGCGGACGGCCCCCGAACCGCACCAGGACCTCACCACCGTCCTGTGGGAGACCCTGCGCCTGCTCCCGCCCGCGTGGATGCTCTACCGCAACGGCGGGGACGCCTACGCCGGACTGCACCCGGAGATCCGCCCCGAGGACAACGTCGCGCTGCTCCCCCTGCTGATGCACCGCCACCCGGACTACTGGGCCGACCCGCTGGAGTTCCGGCCGCGGCGGTGGGACGCGGTCGCCGACCCGGAGAAGACCCCCGGGTTCATGCCGTTCGGCTTCGACGGCGCCCGCTGCTGGGCCAAGCACCTGGTCGTCCCGCTGGCCGAACGCCTGCTCACCGTCGCCCTCGACCACGGCCTCACCATCCGCAGCCCCCGGCAGGACGCGCCCGTCCCGCTGCGCTCCCTGCTCTCCGTACGGTTCGAGGCCTCCGTCGGCAGCTGAACCGGCCGGCCCTCCCGACAGCACTGGACACCCCATGGAATCGCCCACGCTCGCCGACTGGGTCGGCGACCTCGCAGGCTTCGCCGAGCACCGGTGGCAGCGCGAACCCGCCGTCTTCACCCCCGCCCGGCCCGCCTCGCCGTTCGACCTCGACGCCCTGGACGCCGCCTTCGACAGCGGGCTGCTGCGCACCCCGTACCTGGAGATGGTCCGCTCCGACAAGGTGGTCCTCCCGGCCGAGGCCTTCACCACCTCCCGCACCGTCAACGGCACCACCCACCACGGCTTCGCCGACCGCGCCAAGGTGCTCGCCCTGCTGCGCACCGGGGCGACGCTGCTGCTGCGCTGCGTCGACCAGTGGCACGGCCCGACCGGGGAGTTGGTGGCCCGGCTCTCCGAGGAGCTGGACCGGCGGGTGGAGGCGTTCTTCTTCCTCACCCCGGTCGGCGGCCAGGGCCTCGCGGTGCACCGCGACGACGCCGACGTGTTCGTCCTCCAGGTCGCCGGACGCAAGACCTGGTACGTCCACGACGCGCCGGCCGCCGCCGAGTGGTCGCTGGGCGAACTCCCCGACGACGAACGCTCGGCGCAGCGCCTGCACACCGTCCTCGGGCCCGGCGACGTGCTCTACGTCCCGCGCGCCTTCGCCCACCGCGCGGTGGGCGCCGAGGGACTGTCCGGCCACCTGTCGCTGACCGTCCGCGACCTCTCCGTCCCGGACCTGCGGACGGCCCTGGACCAGCTGCTCGCCGAAGGGCTGGCGCTGCCGACCCGCCCGCTGGGCGAGCCCGCGATCGCCGCCGCCGGCGCCACCCTGCTGGACCACGCCCGGGCCCGGCTCGGCGGCATCACCTCGGAGCAGCTGCTGCGTGCCGCCCGGACGGGCCGGGCCCGGCCACCGGCCGCGACGGGCACCGACACCTTCGCCGGGACGGCCCGGGACTGGGCGGACGAGGCCCCCGCGGGCGGGTCGGCCGGGCGCACCTGGCGGCGGCTGCGGGCCGTGGCCCGCAGCGGGCGCTGAGCCGTCGGCCGACCTGCGGGGCCGCCGCCGCGGCCCGGGATCGGCGCCGACCTGCCGGGCCGTGGTGGCCCGGCGGGTCAGTCGACGGGCGGGAAGACGAGGTGCTCCCCGTCCCGGACCAGGAACCGCCAGCACTCCTCGACCTTCGCACTCGTCGGCAGGACGTCGATCCTGAGCTCGTGCTCCAGGGTGATCCGCAGGTCGCCCTCCGGCGCCCGCTCCACCGCCAGCACCCGGGGCGAGCGCCGCTCCAGGAACTCCCGCAGCGCGTCGGCCCCGGCGTCGTAGGCGAGGCGGTCGCCGCCGCCGGCCGGCACCAGGTCGTCGGAGCCGAGGTACACCTCCCCGCACTGGACGATCCGGAACGGGCACTGGGCGTGCACGGCGTACCGGCTGCCCGTCGACACCTCCCCGCTGTCGCCCCGCGGCCAGGAGACCGTCCCGCCGAAGTCGACGACGCCCATGCCGCCGAACCGGTAGACGTTCACCCACACTTCGCCGACCAGAAGCTGCAGCAGCTCGTCCTCGTCCGTCGTATCCGCTTCGGGTTCCCCGTTGTTCAGCATGCCGTCATCGTCGTGCATCCGGGCCCGTCCGTCGCCCGAATTCCGGCCCGTCGGGCGGGCGG
>NZ_JBHWIV010000147.1:0-9625 GCF_042731675.1 Kitasatospora sp. NPDC059827
GGTGGGCGGTTCACGAAGGAGGTGAACCGCCCACCCGGCCACAGCCGTTGTTATGGGGCGCCTGGCGTCAGGCATCAGGTGTCAGGTGCCAGGTGTCAGACGGCGAGGGTGCCGAGGGCTTCGAGGGCGGTGGTGGCGAAGCCGTGGTCCTGCTCCGGGGCGCCGCCGCCGATGCCGAGGGCGCCGATCAGCCGGCCGTCGCGGCGGACCGGGGCGCCGCCGGCGATGAACAGCAGCGGGCGGTCCAGGGCGGTCGGCAGCGAGTGGAACGGGCCGTCGGGCTTCACCAGGTCGACCAGGTCGGCGGTCGGGGCGTCCAACTGGAGCGCGGTGTAGGCCTTGCGGGTGCTGGTCTCGCCGGAGATCAGTACGGCGCGGTCGTCGCGGCGGAAGGCCAGCAGGTGCCCGCCGGCGTCCAGGACGGTGACGCTGACGGTCACCCCGGCGGCTTCGGCGGCGGCGTGGGCGGCTCGGACCAGGGTCTCGGCCTCCGCGGTGGTCAGGGTGGTGAGGGGGGTGGTGGCAGTGGTGCTCATGGTGGCGCTGCTCCTGGGGAACGGGGGGAGGGGGGAGGGGAGAGGGGAGGGCGGTCAGTGGTGGACGGGCGTCCGAGGTGCGGCGGCGTCGGTGGCGGCCCCGGTGGTGGCGGCCCGGTGCTGGTCGCGGCGTTCGAGGGCGGCGGACCAGAGGGCGAGCAGCAGGGCGGCCGCGGCGAGCAGGGCGCCGACCCAGTTGGGGGCGGTGTAGCCGAGGCCGGCCGAGATGACCAGGCCGCCGAGCCAGGCCGCCAGGGCGTTGCCGAGGTTGAAGGCGCCGATGTTGACGGCGGAGGCGAGGGTGGGGGCGCCGTGGGCCTGGTCGAGGACGCGCTTCTGCAACGGGGGGACGGTGGCGAAGCCGAGGGCGCCGACCAACAGGATCGTCACGGCGGCGGCGACCTTGTCGTGCGCGGTGAGGGTGAACAGGGCCAGGACGACGGCCAGGCCGCCGAGGGTGGTGTAGAGCAGGGGCATCAGCTTGCGGTCGGCGAACCTGCCGCCGAGCAGGTTGCCGAGGAACATCCCGACGCCGAACAGCACCAGCAGCCAGGTGACCGCGCCCTCGGAGTAGCCGGCGGTGTCGGTCATCATCGGGGCGATGTAGGTGATCGCGGCGAAGACGCCGCCGAAGCCGAGGACGGTCATCGCCATCGCGAGCAGCACCTGCGGGTTGCGGAAGGCGGTCAACTCGCCGCGCAGGCGGGCGCCTTCGGGGCGGGGCAGGCTGGGGACGAGCTTGCCGATGCCGAGCAGGCCGAGCAGTCCGAGGGCGGCGACACCGGTGAAGGTGGTGCGCCAGCCGACGGCCTGGCCGATGAAGGTGCCCAGCGGGACGCCGACGATGTTGGCGACGGTGAGCCCGGTGAACATGGTGGCGATGGCGCCGGCCTTCTTCTGCGGGGCGACGAGTTCGGCGGCGACGACCGAGCCGATGCCGAAGAACGCGCCGTGGGCCAGCGAGGTCACGATCCGTCCGGCGAGCATCAGCGGGAAGCTGGGGGCGGCGGCGGACAGCAGGTTGCCGATGACGAACAGGCCCATCAGCAGCATGAGCATGGTCTTGCGGCTGATCCGGGTGCCGAGCACGGTCATCAGCGGGGCGCCGATGACCACGCCGAGCGCGTAGCCGGTGACCAGTAGGCCGGCGGTGGGGACGGTCACGCCGTAGTCGTCCGCGATCTGGGGTAGTAGGCCCATGATCACGAACTCGGTGGTTCCTATCCCGAAGGCCCCGATGGCCAGGGCGAGAAGTGCGAGGGGCATGGCGCGACCTCCGTGCGATTGCTAGTGCGCCTTACGTGCCTCGACAATAGTTGCAAGCGCGGGCTATGTGCAAGTGCGGGCAATCACCCTCGGCATGCCCGAGGCCTAAACTGGAGGCCTGCTCGTGCCCGGCCCGTACCTGGAAGGAGACCGTGCCGATGACCGCCACGGACCCCGCGCTGACCGCCCTCGCCAACGGATGGGCCGCCCTGTACGTCCTGTACGGCAGGATCGAGGCGCACATCGAACGCGCCCTCCAGGCGGAGCACGACCTGAGCGTGCGCGAGTACTCGCTGCTCGACGTGCTCAGCCGCCAGCACGACGGCGAGGGCGGCCACCTCCAGATGAAGCAGGTCGCCGACGCGGTCGTGCTCAGCCAGAGCGCCACCACCCGGCTGGTCTCCCGGCTGGAGGACCGCGGGCTGCTCGCCCGCTACCTCTGCCCCACCGACCGCCGTGGCATCTACACGGACGTGAGCGAGGACGGCCTGCGGCTCCTGGCGCAGGCCCGGCCGACCAATGACACCGCGCTGCGCGAGGCGCTCGACCAGGCCGCCCGCAACCCCGAGCTGGCCCCGCTGGTCTCGGCCGTCGAGGCGGTCGACCCGCCCGCGCCGCTGCGGCGGCCCTGAGCGGCCCTGACCGGCCCTGACCGGCCCTGAGCGGCACGGGCGGTCGGCGTACAGGCCCCGCGGGCCTGGAACGGCGTCGGGCGGGCCCGCGGCACTCGGTGTGCCGTGGGCCCGCCCGTTCTCCGTGCGGAGCGGCCGTCGCGCCGCGGCCGCCGGTCAGTGCGCGAGGACGGCGTCGGCGGTCGCCGGGAGCGGATAGGCGTCCGGGTCGACCGGGCCGGGCAGGTCGGTGGCCGGGCGGGCGGGGGCGTTGGGGTCCGGCAGCGAGGGCTGGGCGGGCGGCGCCTGCACCTGGTTGAACGGCACGCCGGGCGGGGCCTGGACCGGCGCGGCCCGGCCGGCCGTGAGCGGGCTGCGGCTCTGCGCCTCGCAGGCGGCCCGGGCCTCCAGGTCGTCCGGGCTCTGGGTGGCGGGCTGGTTGCCGGTGAAGCAGTTGCCCGGGTCGGCGGAGGCGAGTACCAGGTCGACGCCGTTGCCCTCGGTGCGGTTGCCCTTGACCAGGTTGCCGGCGGCCGGGTGCCCGGGCGGGTCGGTGACGATCACGCCGGCCGAGCGGTTGCCCTTGACCAGGTTGCGCTCGACCCGGTTCGCGGTGCCGCCGCCGATCCCGATGCCGATGCCGAAGCCGCCGTCGGCCTGCTCGGGGGTGTCGGAGGCGTTGTTGTCGGTGACGGCGTTCCCGGCGATCACGGCGCCGTGCTGGGGGGCGAGGGCTTCCAGGTCGTTGGAGTTGACGGTGACGCCGACCCGGTTGCCGACCACCCGGTTGCCGAGGAACCAGAGGTTGTCCGAGGCGTTGGTGATCTCGATGCCGACCGCGTTGCGCTCCACGGTGTTGCCGCGCACCAGGGTGTCGCAGGGCTTGCACTGGCCGACGTAGACGCCGGAGTCGGCGCCGCCGGAGGCGTAGGAGTCCTCGATGACCCCGGCCCGGGCGTCGAAGGCGTAGATCCCGTACAGGCCGTTGTTGTAGGCGGTGACCCGCGTCGCCCGGAAGCCCTGGAGGGCGGGGAAGCGAGTGGTGTCCAGCGGGTTGTAGGCGGAGCCGCCGGCGCCGCGCTGCTGGAGCTTCTCGTCGGTGACGCCGGTGAACAGCACGCCGTTGGCGAGGTAGCCGTGCACGGTGAGGTTCTCCACCACCGAGCCGGCGCCGGTGACGGTGACCCCGTTGACCAGCCGTACGCCGCCGTCCAGCACCACCGCGTTGCGGTCGGTGCCGCGCAGCACGATCCGGGGCTTGGTGATCCGCACGCTCTCCTGGTACGTCCCGGGGGAGACCAGGACGGTGTCGCCCTCGCGGGCGACGTCCACGGCCTTCTGGACGGACGGGAAGTCCTGCGGGACGCGGACCACGGCGCCCTCCGGGTGCCGGGCGTCCGAGGAAGGGGCGCCGGTGGAGGAGCAGCCGGTCAGGGCGAGGGCGGCGACCACCAGGGCGGGGAGGGCGCGGACCCGGCCGCGCGGGCGGTGCGGACGGCTCGGGCGGCGGCGCTGCGGTGCTTCGGAGGCGGATTGACGGACAGTCAAAAGTTGCATACGGGGTGTTCTATCGTCTCCAATGTCGGTCATGCATGCCGAAACCGGAAAGGCGCGGAAACAGCCGGGGGCCGCCAGGGGCGGGGTGGACCGGAGGACGCTGATCGCGGGCGGCGGCGCGGTGCTGGCCGCCGGGGTCGGCGCGGGGGCCGTGGCCCTGGGCCGCGGGCCGGCCGCCGCACCGCAGCCGCCCCCGGCGGTGCCGCAGACGCCGTTCCACGGGGACCGGCAGGCCGGGGTGACGGCCCCGCAGCAGCCGGCCACCCTGCTGCTGGCCCTGGACCTGGCGCCCGCCGCGACCTCCGACGGGCGGACCGCACTGCGCTCCCTGCTGGGGGAGTTGACCGGGGTGCTGGCCGATGCGACGGGCGCCGGCCCGGCCGATCCCCGGCTGCGGGACGGCGAACCGGCGCGGCTCAGCAGCCTGGTCGGGGTCGGTCCGGGCGCGGCCGCCCGGCTCGGGCTGAACGTCCCGCCCGCGCTGGCGGAGCTCCCGGCCTTCCCCGGGGACCGGCTGGACCCGGCACGCGGCGGCGGCGACCTGGTGGTCCAGCTCTGCGCCGCGGACCGCTGGCCGCTCACCGTGGTGGCCGAACTCCTCGGCGGCGCGGCGAAGTCGGCGGGCGCGACGGTGCGCTGGAGCCAGCCCGGCTTCCTGCCGCGCACGCCCCCGGGGACCACCCCGCGCAACCTCTTCGGCTACAAGGACGGCACCGCCAACCCCAACCCGGCCGAGGCCCAGCAGTGGGTCTGGGGCCCGCCCGGCCCGTACGAGCACGGCACCGTCCTGGTCTACCGCCGGATCCGGATGGACACCGCCGGGTTCGCCGCCCTCCCGGAGGACCGGCGCGACCTGGCCATGGGCCGCCGGCGCGGCGACGGCGCCCCGCTCACCGGCACGGCCGAGCACGAGGACCCGGACATCTACGCCAAGAACCCGGACGGCTCGTACGTCATCCCCAACAGCGCCCACGTCCGGCTCAGCAGCCCCCGGCTCGACTCCGGCGCCCGGATGCTGCGGCGCGGCTACAGCTACGACGACGCCCCCGACGACCGGGGGTTGCTGTTCTGCGCCTTCGTGCGGGACCCGGCGCAGTTCACCCGGGTGCAGAACCGGCTGGCGGCCAAGGACGCGCTCAACCCTTTCCTGGTGCACACGGCTTCCGCGGTGGCCTACGTACTGCCGGGGGCGCGGGAGGGCGGGGTGCTGGGCGAGGGGTTGTGGGGGTGACGGGGTTGTGGGGGTGAGGGGACGTCGAGCGGTCGAGCAGGTCGAGCAGGTCGAGCAGGCGGCCGGACGGACGGCCTCACCAGGCGACCGGGATCGCGGCCGGGCTGCGGGTGGTGCCGCCCAGCTGCCAACTCAGCTGCTCCAGCGGGGTGGTGAGGCGCAGGCCGGGCAGGGCGGTGGCCAGTCGGCGGAGCGATTCGCGCAGTTCGAGGCGGACCCGCCAGGCGCCGATGCAGTAGTGCGGGCCGACGCTGAACGCGAGGGTGGGGGCGTCGAGCGGGGTGCCGAGGTCGGCCTCGATCCCGCCGGGGAAGACGGCCGGATCGCGGTTGGCACTGCCGAGGCTCGCGGCGACCACGGCCCCGGCCGGGACGGTCACGCCGCCGACGTCCACCGGGGCGGTGGCACGGCGGAGGGTGGCCTCGTCGTCCCCCAACGGGATGTAGTGCAGCAGGCGTTCGGCGGTGTGCTCGGTGGCCACCGGATCGGTGAGCCGGCTCCAGTGGTCGGGGCGCTCACCCAGGAGATAGACCAGGGCGTTGCCGAGGGCGCCGGTGACGCTCTCGTTTCCGCTGGCGGTGAGGCCGAGGACGAGGAAGGCGAGTGCGTCCTCGGGGACGCCGCCGTCCCGGTCGGCGGCCAGCACCAGTCGGCTGACCAGGTCCGGGCCGGGGCTGCGGCGCCGGCGTTCGATCAACTCCTCGGTGAACGCGCCGAATTCGGCGAGGGCCTCGGCCTGCTCCGGTTCCTGGTCGCCGCCGCCCTGGGCGAGCAGGGCGAGGGTCCAGCGCCGCAGCCGCCCCTCGTCGAGGCGGTCCGGGCCGTCGCCGTCCAGGCCCATCAGCCGGGCGGTGACGGCGAAGGGCACCGGCCGGGTGAAGGCGGTGACCAGGTCGGCGGGCGGCCCGGCGGTGAGCAGCGCGTCCACGGACTGCTGGACGGCGGCCGCGACCCAGGGCTGCCAGCTCGCGATGGCGCGCGGGGTGAACGCCCGCTGGACGGTGGCGCGCAACCGGCGGTGGGCGGCGCCGTCCTGGTTGAACAGCGAGGCCGGGTTGGCGGCGACGTCGGCGGTGCTGCCCTCGGTGCCGACCTCGTGCAGGTCGCTCCGGGTGAGGCGGGGGTCGCCGAGGACCTGCCGGACGTCGTGGTAGCGGGTGACGAGCCAGGCGGGGGTGCCGTCCGGGAGGGTGGTCGGGTGCGGCGGCTGGGCGGGGGTGAAGGGGAGCCGGTGGAGCGGCAGGGGCGGGGTGGCGGCTGCGGCGTCGGCTGCGGGGGAGGACATGGAACCCTTCGGGGTCGGCGGCGCTGCGGGGCACGGGCGTCCAACTGTCATATTTTCTGAGGGAATTGGATCCTTCTGACGGTTTTCCCGTTTCGGCCCGATGCTACGCCCCCGAACCCTCCGCAGACGGTCTCGACGCCCGCCCGCGGCCCGTCCGGGGTGAGCGCCGAGCCGGTCTGGGGGCGGGTCAGACGGCGAAGGCCCGCAGGTGCTCGGCGAGGGTGGTCCGGTCGACGGTCGCGCCGGTGAGCGAGACGTACCCGTCCGGTCGGACCAGCACCACGGCGTCGCCGCGCAGGCCGTACGCGCGGGCGGCGTGGCCGTCGGGGTCGCGGACGGCGGCGACCCGCAGGCCGGGGAGGTCCTGGAGGTCCTGGAGCACGGGTCGGGCGGACGGGTCGGCCGGGGCCGGGTGGTCGCCGAAGGCCAGCAGGGTGAAGTGCGGGCCGCGGAACAGGTCGAACAGCCGGACCGGCGTGCCGTCCGCCGTGGTGCAGGGCGCGTCCGGGGCCCGGTCGCCGGCCCGGATGCCGGTGGCGTCGTCCAGGTCCCGGCCGAGCGGGCCGCCGCGGTAGTCGATCGAGAGCCCGGTGAGGTCGGCGCCCTGGATGGCCAGGGTGCGGAACTGTTCGGTCATTACCGTGCCGCCGCCGCCCTGGAACGCCGCCTTGTGGTGGGCGGAGGTGGCGTCGAGGCTGGCCCGGGCGATCGGCCGGCGCTCCTCCTGGTAGCTGTCGAGCAGCTCCTCGGGCGCGCCGCGCAGCACGGCGGCGAGCTTCCAGGCCAGGTTGTGGGCGTCCTGGACGCCGGTGTTCATGCCCTGGCCGCCCGCCGCGGACTGGCAGTGGGCGGCGTCCCCGGCGAGCAGCACCCAGCCGTCGCGGTAGCGCTCGACCAGCCGGACGGTGGGGCGCCAGACGGTGGACCAGATCGGTTCGTGCATCCGGACCCCGGGCAGCCCGGCCCGTTCGGCGAAGAGCCGGCGGAAGGTCTCCAGGGTGGGCGCGGGCAGTTCGCCGTGCTCGTCCGGTTCGACGGCGGCGTGCACCGCCCACTTGCCGTCCTGCCGCATCGGGACGATCGCCATGGCGCCGCCGCCGAACTTCGGGTGGTTCCAGAGGTGCATGTGGTCGGGGTCCAGGCCGTCCAGGTCCATCGAGGCCATGAGGAAGCGTTCCTCCTCCCAGGTCTCACCGAGGAAGGGGATGCCGGCCAGCTTGCGGACGGTGCTGCGGCCGCCGTCGCAGCCGATCAGGAAGCGGGCGCGCAGCTGCGTCGTCCGGTCGCCCTGCCGGACGGTGGCGAGCACGCCGTCGGTGTCGCGGGCGCCGTCGGTGGCGCGGGCGTCGTCGGAGTCCTGGGCGCAGTCGGTCAGTTCGCTGTCGGTCTCGACCTGGACGCCGTACTCGGCGAGCCGGTCGCGCAGGACGGCCTCGGTCTGGTGCTGGGCGATCATCAGCGTGCCGGCGTACGGGCGGTCGGGGGTCGGTCGCCGGGTGGCCCCGGGGTCGAACTCCTGGACCAGCCGGGCGCCTTCGTAGGAGCGGACCCCGAGGTTGAGCACGCCCCGGTCGAGGATCCGCGCGACCACGCCGAGGTCGTCGAACACCTCCAGGGTGCGCGGGTTGACGCCCTTGCCGCGGACGCCGGCGGTGCGGAACGCGTCGTCCCGCTCGATGATCCGGCAGTCGACGCCGGCCCGGGCCAGTCCGATGGCCAGCGTGAGCCCGACCGGGCCGGCGCCGACGATCAGGACGTCGGTGGTGGGTGTGGAGTCGTGCGAGAGTGCAGCGCGCATGGCGGACGCCCCTTGTCCATTCGGCCATAAGATACGGCACGTTTCCTGTTTCCGACTGTAGACTGCCCTCGATAGGAAACGCAACGTATCTACGAGGGTCGGGTGCGGAAACAGGTGGCGAGCGGCAGAACGGGCGCCCCGCGGCGGCGCGGGGACGAACTGGAACGGGCGATCCTGGACGCCGTCTGGGCCGAACTGGCCGAGCACGGCTACGACCGGCTCACCATGGACGGCGTCGCCGCCCGCGCCCGCACCAGCAAGCCCGTGCTCTACCGCCGTTGGCCGAACCGGGTGGAACTCGTGGTCGCCGCCCTCGGCCGCAACGCCCCCGACTACCGGGAGCCCCCGGACACCGGCGACCTGCGCACCGACCTGGCGATCCTGCTGGGCGGCCTGCTGCACCGCTTCGACGACCTGCCGACCGACGCCGTCCACGGCTTCCTGGTCGACCTGATGCGCGTCCCCGAACTGCGCCTCGTCTTCCACCTGGGCCTCCGCGCGCCGGGGCCGGTGGACGCGTTGGCCGCGATCATGCACCGGGCCGCCGACCGGGGTGAGGTCGACCCGGCCCGGCTCACCCCGCGGGTCGTCTCACTGCCGCTGGACCTGCTGCGCGACGCCTTCCTGATGGGCGGTTCGGTGCCGGCCGACCGGGTGATCGACGAGGTGCTGGACGAGATCGTCCTGCCGCTGCTCGGGGCGCCGGTCGGCCGGTAGGGCCCGCTGGGCAGCGGGTGCCCTCGGATGCTCTCGGATACCCCTACCCCGTAACGACGAACGCCCTCCGGCGACGATGTGCCGCCGGAGGGCGTCGGTGCAGGTGGGTCCGGGTTCGAGTCCGGGTCCGGGTTCGGGTCAGGAGCGGACCAGGCGGGCGATGGCCTGGTTGGCCTCGCGGACCTTGGCGTTCGCCTCCTGGCCGCCCTCGGCGATCGCGTCGCGGACGCAGCATTCGATGTGCTCGTCCAGGAGTTGCAGCGCGAAGGACTGGAGCGCGCGGCTGGCCGCGGAGACCTGGGTGAGGACGTCGATGCAGTAGGTGTCCTGCTCGACCATGCGCTGCAGGCCGCGGATCTGGCCCTCGATGCGGCGCAGCCGCTTGAGGGAGTCGTCCTTGTGGGGGCTGTAGCTGGCCATGGCCGCCTCCGGTTCCCGTGCGGTGAGGAGTTCCCTCACTCTACCGGGGTGCGGTGGGGCGGAAATCGGTCCGGACGGGGCGCGGGGCCGACGCCCGGACCGACGGGGCGATGCTCTTATGGATGTCAAGCAGCGGTGGTGAGCTGCTCGGCGGTGACGTGTGAGGTGCCGGGCGTGGTCAGGACCTGGTAAATCTCGCGGGCG
>NZ_JBHWIV010000148.1:0-9496 GCF_042731675.1 Kitasatospora sp. NPDC059827
GCGGCCCCGCGCGCCCGCCCCCCGCGTTGTGGCGGGATCGGGGGGGGTCCCCCCCCCCGGGCCGCTAGGGGCCCCCGCGACGCAGTGCGCGTCGCGGGGCCCCTTCGCGTTGCCGCCCGGGCGGGGTCAGGCGTCCAGCTTCTCCTGCTCGCGCTCGGCCTGCTCGGCCTTCTTCGAGGCCATCAGGCTGGTCACGGTGGTCACGGCCAGCACCACCACGATGAAGCCCAGCGAGAACGGGATGCCGATCTCCGGGACGTTCGCACCGGCCTCGTGGGCGGCGTGCAGCACCAGCTTCACGCCGATGAAGCCGAGGATCACCGACAGGCCGTAGCTCAGGTGGACCAGCTTCTTGAGCAGCCCGCCGATCAGGAAGTACAGCTGGCGCAGCCCCATCAGGGCGAAGGCGTTGGCGGTGAAGACCACGTACGGGTCCTGGGTGAGGCCGAAGATGGCCGGGATCGAGTCCAGCGCGAACAGCACGTCCGTGGTGCCGATCGCCAGCATCACGATCAGCATCGGGGTGATCAGCCGGCGGCCGTTCTCCCGGACGAACAGCTTGGTGCCGCGGTAGTCGTCGGTGGACGGGAAGCGCCGGGTGATCGACTTGAGCAGCCGGTTCTCCTCGAACTCCTCGTCCTCCTCGTCGGCCCGGGCCTCCTTGATCAGCTTCCAGGCCGTCCAGATCAGGAAGGCGCCGAAGATGAAGAACACCCAGGAGAACTGCGTCACCAGCGCCGCACCGCCGGCGATGAACACCGCCCGCAGCACCAGCGCGATGATCACACCGAACATCAGCACGCGCTGCTGGTAGATCCTGGGCACCGCGAACTTGCCCATGATCAGGATGAACACGAAGAGGTTGTCGACACTGAGCGACTTCTCGGTGATGTACCCGGCGAAGAACTCACCGGCCGGCTGCGCCCCGGAGTGCCACCAGAGGAAACCGCCGAAGAGCAGCGCCAGCACGACCCAGACGGCCGTCCAGATCCCGGCCTCCTTGATCGAGACCTCGTGCGGCTTGCGCCCCCCGATGAAGAAGTCCGCCACGATCAGTGCGATCAGCACACCGATCGTGGTGACCCACATGGTTACGGAAACGTCCACTACTGCTCCTCCGGCAGGTAGGCGAGACAGTCATCGTCACTGCCGGAGGTCTCTTCCGCCCGTCGGGCCAGCGCCCCGGGATGCCGCGACGGGCATCCGTGATGACGGGGTCGGCTGTCGAGGAATACTCCCCTCCGCTGCCATCGAGAGTAACAGGACGGGCAAGGAAAGGTAAAGAAGGTAAAGAACCGTCAGAGGAACGGCTCGATCGCCGGCAGCAGGTCCTGGAAGGTCCGCCCCTTCGCCGGGGCGCCGATCGCCTGCATCTCCCAGCCGCCGTTGCCGTCCCGGACCACCTTCGCCATGATCTGCCCGGTGTGCGGCCCGCCGCCCGCCAGCTCGTACCGGGCCAGCTCCACCCCGGTCGCCTCGTCCACCAGGCGGCAGTGCGCCTGGCTCACCTCGGCGAAGGTCTGCCCGGTGTACGAGCTGACCGTGAACACCACCTGGGTGATGTGCGGCGGCACGTGCAGCAGGTCGACCAGGATCGCCTCGTCGTCCTCGTCCCCGGAGCCGCCCTCCAGGTTGTCCCCGGTGTGCCGCACCGAGCCGTCGGTGGACTCCAGGTGCTGGAAGAACACCACGTCGGACGGGGTCCGCTCGGCGTACAGCAGGGCCGAGGCGTCCAGGTCGATCTTCCTGGTCCGGCTGCCGAACAGGCCCCGCTTGGGCGCGGCCTGCCAGCCCAGCCCCATCCGCACCACGGTCAGGGCGGCGCCCGCCCCCTTCTGGAGGCTGACCCGCTGCCCCTTGGCAAGGTTCACCGACACGACGTTGTCCTCTCTGCCGGCCGCGCGGTCGCTGCCGCACGGCTCCCCGGTGGAACACCCCGTCGCCGTCCCCCGGCTGAGGCCCCCTCTGCTACCGGCCCGCGACCCCGTCCCGGAGGCGCGATGCCGCAGGCCAGCCTAGGGCCTGCGGCACCCGCGACTCCTCCGGGTTACCCGGTTTGTGGCAAGGATGAGACACCGCGGGGCTTGACCGGTGCCGAACCGGCCAAGCCCCGCACGGCGGACCTCAGGCCACACCGGCCTCGCGCATCTGCCGCAGCTCCTTCTTCAACTCCTTGACCTCGTCGCGCAGCCGCGCCGCGACCTCGAACTGGAGGTCCGCGGCGGCCGTGTGCATCCGGTCCGTCATCTCCTGGATCAGCTCCGCCAGCTCGGCGGCCGGCAGCGACTTGGCCGGCTTGCGCTCCGCGCCCAGCGTCGGCACCGGGGCCTTGCCCTTGCCCTGGCCCCGGTAGCCGCTGGAGAGCAGCTCGTCGGTGTCCACGTCCTCCCGGGCGAGGGTGTCCAGGATGTCGCCGATCTTCTTCCGCAGCGGCTGCGGGTCGATCCCGTGCTCCTTGTTGTAGGCCTGCTGCACGGCCCGGCGCCGGTTGGTCTCGTCGATCGCCTTCTCCATCGACGGGGTGATCCGGTCCGCGTACATGTGCACCTGGCCGGAGACGTTGCGGGCCGCGCGGCCGATCGTCTGGATGAGCGAGGTGCCCGAGCGCAGGAAGCCCTCCTTGTCCGCGTCCAGGATCGCCACCAGCGACACCTCGGGCAGGTCCAGGCCCTCGCGCAGCAGGTTGATGCCGACCAGTACGTCGTACCTGCCCGCCCGCAGCTCGCGCAGCAGCTCCACCCGGCGCAGGGTGTCCACGTCGCTGTGCAGGTACCGGACCCGGATGTCCAGGCCCAGCATGTAGTCGGTGAGGTCCTCGGCCATCTTCTTGGTCAGCGTGGTGACCAGGACGCGCTCGTTCCTCTCGACCCGCTTGCGGACCTCGTGCACCAGGTCGTCGATCTGGCCCTCGGTCGGCTTGACGATCACCTCGGGGTCGATCAGGCCGGTCGGGCGGATGATCTGCTCGACCTGGCCGTCGCCGCGCGACAGCTCGTACGCGCCGGGCGTCGCCGACAGGTACACCGTCTGGCCGATCCGCCCCAGGAACTCCTCCCACTTGAGCGGGCGGTTGTCCATCGCCGAGGGCAGCCGGAACCCGTGCTCGACCAGCGTGCGCTTGCGCGAGGCGTCGCCCTCGTACATCGCGCCGATCTGCGGGACGGTGACGTGCGACTCGTCGATGACCAGGAGGAAGTCCTCCGGGAAGTAGTCCAGCAGGGTGTTCGGCGGGGAACCGGGCTCGCGGCCGTCGAAGTGCATCGAGTAGTTCTCGACGCCCGAGCAGGTGCCGATCTGGCGCAGCATCTCGATGTCGTAGGTGGTGCGCATGCGCAGCCGCTGGGCCTCCAGCAGCTTGCCCTGCTTCTCCAGCCTGCCGAGCGTCTGCTCCAGCTCCTGCTCGATGCCGGTGACCGCCCGCTCCATCCGCTCGGGGCCGGCCACGTAGTGCGAGGCGGGGAAGACGTAGATCTGCTCGTCCTGGCTGATGATCTCGCCGGTGAGCGGGTGCAGGGTGTACAGCGACTCGATCTCGTCGCCGAACATCTCGATCCGGACGGCGAGCTCCTCGTAGACCGGGAAGATCTCGATGGTGTCGCCGCGGACCCGGAAGGTGCCGCGGGTGAAGGCCACGTCGTTGCGGGCGTACTGGATGTCGACGAAGCGGCGCAGCAGCACGTCGCGGTCGATCTCCTGGCCGACCTTGAGCGGGACCATCCGGTCCACGTACTCCTGCGGGGTGCCGAGGCCGTAGATGCAGGACACCGAGGCGACCACGATCACGTCCCGGCGGGTGAGCAGCGAGTTGGTCGCCGAGTGCCGCAGCCGCTCGACCTCCTCGTTGATCGAGGAGTCCTTCTCGATGTAGGTGTCCGTCTGCGGGACGTACGCCTCCGGCTGGTAGTAGTCGTAGTACGAGACGAAGTACTCGACCGCGTTGTTCGGCAGCAGCTCGCGGAACTCGTTCGCCAGCTGCGCGGCCAGCGTCTTGTTCGGCGCCATCACCAGGGTGGGGCGCTGCAGCTTCTCGATCATCCAGGCCGTGGTGGCCGACTTGCCGGTGCCGGTGGCACCGAGCAGGACGACGTCCTTCTCCCCCGCCCTGATCCGCCGTTCCAGGTCGGCGATCGCCGCCGGCTGGTCACCGTTGGGCTGGAAGGGACTGACGACCTCGAAGGGCGCCACGGACCGCTCAATACTCGTGATGGGACGCACGCCTCCACCGTACGGCGCCCCACCGACAACCGATGCCGTTCCGATCAGGCCGCGTGCGCCTCGAACGTCATGGCCGGCTCCCGGGCCGGGTCGATCCGCACGACGGAGTCGAAGGCGGAGGCCAGCCGCTCGATCAGCGGCAGCGTCGGGTCGACACCGCTCTCCTCGATGCTCTCGACCGTCTCCTCGTCCAGCCCGGCCCGCTCGGCGAGCTGGGCCGGGCTCCAGCCGAGCGCGGAGCGGCGGGCGTACACGGCCTCGGCCAGGGCCATCCGCCGCCCGGCCGCCCGGTACTCCTCGCTCTCGCGGTGCTCCGGCGGCACGACCCAACGGGTGTGGTAGCCGCTGCTCATCGTTGCTCCTCCCGGTCGTAGACCTGGTGATCGGCGGCGGGCAGATGCTCCGCCTCGCAGACCTTCTGAGCACGGCGTGCCCGTTCGACCTGATCGGTCTCGCGGTTCCCAGTCTTGCGGAAGACCGTCAGCAGCACAGCCCTCCGCCCCGGTGCGAGCCAGTACGTGATGCGCAGCGGCCCGACCCGGAGCTCCCGCAGCGGCCCGCCCAGATGGCTCGCCAGCGGGAACGGCAGGGTCTCGCCGTCCTCGGCGAGCCGGTCGGCGGCACGCTCGGCCGCCCGGTACTCGGTGACGGAGCAGTTCCGGAGCCAGGTCCGGACCTCGGGCTCGATCTCGATCTCGTAACCCGGCCGGGATTCGTCGTCAGCCACGTGCCCCCCTGTTCGGCCGTTGGCCCAACGACCGAACAGCGGGGAGGTTACGGACTCAGCTCTTGGCGCTGTCGCGGGCCAGGGCGACCAGGCGGGAGACGGCGCGGAGGTACTTCTTGCGGTAGCCGCCGCGCAGCATGTCCTCCGGGAAGACCTGGTCGAAGGGCAGGCCGGAGGCGGTGACGGGCAGCTCGCGGTCGTACATCCGGTCGGCGAGGACGACCAGGCGCAGCGCGGTGGACTGGTCGTCGACCTGGTGCACGCCGCGCAGGCAGACCGCGCTGACGTCGTCCAGCAGCGCGCCGTAGCGGCTGGGGTGGACGGCGGAGAGGTGGGCGAGCAGGGCGTCGAAGTCGTCCAGCGAGGCGCCGGGGGTGCGGGCGGCGACGGCCTCGACGGTGTCGTCGGGGTACGGCGGCGGGGCGTCGGGCAGGCCGCGGTGGCGGTAGTCCTGGCCGTCGATCCGCATCGGGCGGAAGTGGGCGGACAGGCCCTGGATCTCGCGCAGGAAGTCGGCGGCGGCGAAGCGGCCCTCGCCGAGCTTCTCCGGCAGGGTGTTCGAGGTGGCGCACAGCTTGACGCCGTTCTCGACCAGCCGGCCGAGCAGGGTGGAGACCAGCACGGTGTCGCCCGGGTCGTCCAGTTCGAACTCGTCGATGCAGAGCAGGGTGTGCCCGGAGAGGGTCCGGACGGCCTGCTGGAAGCCGAGCGCGCCGACCAGGTTGGTCAGCTCGACGAAGGTGCCGAAGGCCTTGGGGCCGGGGGCGGCGTGCCAGAGCGAGGCGAGCAGGTGGGTCTTGCCGACGCCGTAGCCGCCGTCGAGGTAGACCCCGGCCGGGCCGGTGGGCGCGGGGGCGGAGCGGCGGAACCAGCTGCGCTTGGGCGCCGAACCGTTTCCCCCTCCGAGGGTGGCCGCGAACTGCTCCAGGACCTGGACGGCCTCGTACTGGCTGGGCTGGTTCGGGTCCGGGATGTACGTCCCGAAGCTCACCTCGGCGAACCGGGGCGGCGGGACCATCTCGGCGACCAGCCGCTCGGCGGGCACGACGGGGCGGCGTTCGGTGAGTGCGATCGGGGCGCCGGCCGGGCTCTCGGCGGCTATCGACTCGGTCGCGGGGGCGGGGCGGGAGGCTGCGGGCACGTTAGTAGAGGGTACGCCTGGTGCCCGCGCCCTCCGAACCCGCTCCCGGCCCGCTCCGGCCGGTCCGTGCGCAGGCCGCTCCCGGCCGCTCCCGGCCCCGGCCGGCCCCGCGGTGGAAGACTGGGGACATGCAACAGTTGATCAGCCCGCTGGGCGCTCCGGTCGCCGATCCGTCCGACCTGGAATCGCTCGCCGCCGTCTACGCGTACCCCGACCAGGTGAATCGGGGGCGCCCGTGGCTGCGGGCCAACATGGTGGCGGGGCTGGACGGCGGTGCGCGGCTCGACGGCCTGTCCGAGGGCCTCTCCGGGGACGCCGACAAGCGGATCTTCGGCGTGCTGCGGGCGCTGTCGGACGTGGTGCTGGTGGGCGCCGAGACGGTCCGGGCGGAGGGTTACCGGCCGGCCCGGGCGCGGGCGGACTTCGCGGCCGCGCGGGCCGCGGCGGGGCAGTCCCCGGCCCCGGCGATCGCGATCGTGAGCCGCTCGCTGGACCTCGACCTCACCGCGCCGCTGTTCACGGAACCGCTGGTCAGGACGGTGGTGATCACCGTCGAGGACGCCCCGCAGGAGCGCCGCCGGGCGGTCGCCGGGGTGGCCGACCTGGTGCTCGCCGGGCACGGCTCGGTGGACCTGCGGGCGGGCGTGGCGGCCCTGGTGGAGCGGGGCTGGACGCGGCTGCTGACCGAGGGCGGCCCACGCCTGCTGGGGCAGCTGGCGGCGGCGGGACTGCTGGACGAGCTGTGCCTGTCGCTGGCCCCGCTGGTCACCGGCGGCGACGCGCCGCGCATCGTCCGCGATGCGGAAATGCCGGACGTGCAGCGGATGCGGCTGGTCTCATTGATCGAGCAGAAAGGATTCCTCTTCACCCGCTACCTGCGTCACCTGGGTTCGGATGACCCCGTGACCCCCCGATCGTGATCCCGTTATGCGATGCCGGGGCCCGGGGGCCGGCCACTGGAAGGGACTCACGTGTTCAAGACGGTACTGATGATCGAAAAGGCGCTCTCGGACGCGGACGTGGAGCTCGTCACCACGCTCCACAGCGACGAGAAGGTGTCCTTCGTCGTCCTGATGCAGCCGCGCGGCAAGCAGGACGAGTTGCTGCGGGCGCTCGACGACGTCGCCCTCGGCCACCTCGACAAGGTGGTGCACGAGCACGACGAGTCCGAGGGCGGCCCGACCGTGGCCGGCGAATCGCTGGAGCACAGCCTGCGCCACCTGCGCCGGGCCGGGGCCGAGGCGGTCGGCGAGCTGGTCGAGGAGAAGCCGCTCGACCGGCTGCGCGCGGTGGTCCGCGAGCAGGAGGCGGACGAGGTGGTGGTGCTCACCTCGCCGCACTTCGTGGAGGAGTTCTTCCACCGCGACTGGGCCTCCCAGGCCCGCCACAAGGTGGGGGTGCCGGTGCTCAGGCTCTTCGCCAGCGACTCCTGACTCCGACCGCCGGTGGTGCAGAATCGTCCTTGCGGTCCGCCCGCGAGGACGATTCGCACCCCGGCCGCCTGCCCACCAGATCCCGCCCGTACGGAGCCACGCCTTGAACGACGCCGCGCACGACCTGCACGCCCCGCACTTCATCGGCATCGGCGGCGCCGGGATGTCCGGCCTGGCGAAGATCCTCGCGGTGCGCGGTGCCAGCGTCTCCGGCAGTGACTCCAAGGAGTCCGAGACCGTCCTCGCGCTGCGCGCCCTCGGCGCCACCGTGCACGTCGGCCACGCCGCCGAGCACGTGCCGGACGACGCCAGCAGCATCGTGGTCTCCAGCGCGATCCGCGCCGACAACCCCGAGCTGGTCGCCGCCCGCGAGCGCGGCATCCCGGTGGTGCACCGCTCCGACGCGCTGGCCGCGCTGATGGGCGGCCGCCGGGCGCTGGCGGTGGCCGGCACCCACGGCAAGACCACCACCACCAGCATGCTCGCCGTCGCCCTCGGCGAGCTGGGCCTGGAGCCGTCCTACGCGATCGGCGGCGACCTGGACGCGCCCGGCTCCAACGCCCGGCACGGCGCCGGCGAGATCTTCGTCGCCGAGGCCGACGAGAGCGACCGCAGCTTCCACAAGTACGCGCCCGAGGTGGCGATCGTGCTCAACGTGGAGCTGGACCACCACGCCAACTACGCCTCGATCGACGAGATCTACGAGTCCTTCGAGACCTTCGTCGGCCGGATCACCCCCGGCGGCACCCTGGTCGTCTCCGCCGACCACGACGGCGCCCGCGAACTGACCTCCCGGGTGGCCGCCCGCGAGGGCCTCAACATGGTCACCGTCGGCGCCGCCGAGGACGCCGACCTGCGCGTCCTGTCGGTGGTCGCCCACGGCATGACCAGCGAGGTCACCGTCCTGCTGGACGGCGAGGAGCTGACCTTCACCGTCTCGGTGCCCGGCCGGCACTACGCCCACAACGCGGTGGCCGCGCTGGCCGCCGGCGTCGCGCTGGGCGTCCCGGCCGCCGACCTCGCCAAGGCGCTCGGCGCCTACACCGGCGTGCGCCGCCGGCTCCAGCTCAAGGGCGAGGCGGCCGGCGTCCAGGTGATCGACTCCTACGCCCACCACCCGACCGAGATGACCGCCGACCTGGAGGCGATCCGGGAGGGCCTGGAGGGCGACGGCCGCGTCCTGGTCGTCTTCCAGCCGCACCTGTTCAGCCGCACCCAGCAGCTCGCCGAGGAGATGGGCCGGGCGCTGGCGCTGGCCGACGCCTCGGTGGTACTGGACATCTACCCGGCCCGCGAGGACCCGATCCCCGGGGTCACCAGCGAGCTGATCCTCGACGCCGCCCGCCGGGCCGGTGCCGACGTCACCCCCGAGCACGACTTCGCCGCCGCCCCCGCCCTGCTGGCCGGCCTGGCCCGCCCGGGCGACCTGCTGCTCACCATGGGCGCCGGCGACGTCACCAACCTGGGGCCCGAAATTCTCAAGCACCTCGCGAACGTTGCTTCCAACGTCTGACGTACGCCGAGCGGGAGTCGTGATGAGCTACGAGATCCAGAAGTCCGAGGCCGAGTGGCGCGCCCAGCTCAGCCCCGAGGAGTACCACGTGCTCCGCGAGGCGGGCACCGAGCGGCCCTTCGTCGGCGAGTACACCGACACCAAGACGGTCGGCGTGTACGCCTGCCGGGCCTGCGGGACGGAGCTGTTCAGCTCCGAGACCAAGTTCGACAGCCACTGCGGCTGGCCCTCGTACTACGCGCCGCTGGCCGGGGACCGGGTCCAGTACATCGAGGACACCTCGCTCGGCATGCGCCGGGTCGAGGTGCGCTGCGCCAAGTGCGGCGGGCACCTGGGCCACGTCTTCGAGGGCGAGGGCTACGGCACGCCGACGGACCAGCGGTACTGCATCAACAGCATCTCGCTGACCCTGCGGCCGGTCGAGGAGAGCTGACCGCCGGCGCCGAGGGCCCGGACCGCTCCGGCGG
>NZ_JBHWIV010000149.1:0-9492 GCF_042731675.1 Kitasatospora sp. NPDC059827
GTCCTACGAGGTCGGCTCCGAGTCGGTGGGCCAGGTGCAGTTCAGTGTCGAGGACCAGTCGCTGGAGTACTTCGTCGTCCACGGTCCGACCCCCAGGCAGGTCCTGGAGCGCTACACCGCGCTCACCGGCCGCCCCGCGCTGCCCCCGGCGTGGGCGCTGGGCCTGTGGCTGACCACGTCGTTCACCACGGACTACGACGAGGCCACGGTGAACCGCTTCGTCGGGGGGATGGCCGAGCGCGGGATCCCGCTCAGCGTCTTCCACTTCGACTGCTTCTGGATGCGCGGGTACCAGTGGAGCGACTTCCGCTGGGACGAGGACACCTTCCCGGACCCGGCGGGGATGCTGGCGCGCCTCAAGGAGCAGGGCCTGCGCATCTGCCTGTGGATCAACCCGTACATCGCGCAGAAGTCGGAACTCTTCGCCGAGGGCATGCGCGAGGGCCACCTCGTGCGGCGCCCGGACGGCACCGTCTGGCAGTGGGACCTGTGGCAGCCCGGCATGGCCCTGGTGGACTTCACCAACCCCGCCGCCACCACCTGGTACCTCGACAAGCTGCGCACCCTGCTGGACGTCGGCGTGGACTGCTTCAAGACCGACTTCGGCGAGCGCATCCCCACCGACGTGCTCTGGCACGACGGTTCCGACCCGGAGCGGATGCACAACTACTACACCCACCTGTACAACGAGGCGGTGTTCGGGCTGCTGCGCGAGGAGCGGGGCGAGGGGGAGGCGATGCTGTTCGCGCGCTCCGCGACCGCGGGTGGCCAGCAGTACCCGGTGCACTGGGGCGGCGACTGCGAGTCGCACTTCAACGCCATGGCGGAGTCGCTGCGCGGAGGACTGTCCCTGGGCCTGTCCGGCTTCGGCTTCTGGAGCCACGACATCGGCGGCTTCGAGGGCACACCCACCCCCGCCGTCTTCAAGCGCTGGACCCAGTTCGGCCTGCTCTCCTCGCACAGCCGCCTGCACGGCAGCAAGTCCTACCGGGTGCCGTGGGACTTCGGCGAGGAGGCCGTCGAGGTCACGCGCGAGTTCACCCTGCTCAAGCACCGCCTGGCGCCCTACCTCCAACGCGCGGCCCAGCAGGCGCACGCCACCGGGGTCCCGGTGATGCGCGCGATGGTGCTGGAGTTCCCCGACGACCCGGCCGCAGCGACGCTGGAGCGGCAGTACCTGCTCGGCGACGACCTGCTCGTCGCCCCGGTCTTCACCGAGGACGGCACGGTCGACTACTACGTACCCGAGGGGACGTGGACCAACATCCTGACCGGCGACCAGGTCACCGGCCCGCGCTGGGTGCGCGAACAGCACGGCTTCCACACCCTGCCGCTGCTCGCCCGCCCCGACTCCGTCGTCCCGCTCGCCGCGGACGACCAGCGCCCGGTCTCCGCCTGGGCCGAGGGCGTCGAACTGCGGGTGCACGCCTTCGCCGACGGCGCCGAGACCACCGTGGTGATCCCGCGCTCCGACGGCCCCGGCGAGAGCGCCCGCTTCCACCTGCGCCGCACCGGCGACCGCCTCCGGGTGACCACCGACAGCCCGCACCCCTGGCAGCTGCGGATCGGCGGCCCGGACGGCGCCCTGCACACCAGCCCGGCCGGCACCCCGGAAGCCGAACTGCCCTACCCGGCCTGACACCCGGCCACCCCAGGACAGCCGGCCCCAAGGACCCGGGTCCCCGCACGCCACCGCACGGGCGTGCGGGGACCCGTCCCCATTCCCGGCTCCGGCCACCCCGGCCCCCACCCCACACGGAGGCCGTCGGCGGAGGCAACTCTTCGGGGGATTGTGTGCGTTAACATCCAGACGTCTTGACGGTGCCGGGGCATCTGGCCATAGTGATGGTCGATGCAGCCGGCCAGGAGCTTTCTCGACGGGCCGGGTCCACCTTTTCTCGGCCATTGTTGTTAGCGCTAACAATGTTGGACGCCTTCTTCCTTCCCCCACCCGCGAAGGAGTTCGTTCATGACCACCCGAACACGGCTGAGCCGCGCCCGGCGAACGCCGGCGGTGGGCGGAACGCCGGTGACGTTCGGCAGTTCCGCCGCCGACGCCACCTTCTGCGCCCAGTACGGGACCAGCGGCGCCGACTACTCCCCGAAGTCCTTCAACGTCCCGGAGAGGTACGTCCGCCACTGCCGCTTCGCCGGCCGCGCCGCGAGCAACGGCGGCACCGACTCCTGGGACGGCCCTTCGTCGTGGGCCCAGGACACCAGCCGGCTCGCCGCCTCTCCCCGGAGCTGACCAGCAGCCCCTGTGCCGGGTCCGGTGCCCAGAAGGGCAGAAGCCGCACCGGACCCGCAGGCGTCAGCGCAACCCGCGCCGTCCGCGCAGCCGGACACCGGGAGGTTCGTCGGCGCCCGCCCCACCCCCACCCCACCCAGTGAAGGAACTCCTCATGATCAAACCGTGGTTGAACCGCCTCCGACACGCGTTCCTCGCGGCCGGTACCACCGCTGCGCTCGCCGCCGGCCTGCTCACCGCCACGGCCACCCCCTCGCAGGCCGCCACCCAGGGGCCGTGTGACATCTACGCCGCGGGCGGCACGCCGTGCGTGGCGGCGCACAGCACCACCCGGGCCCTGTACGGGACGTACAACGGCCCGCTGTACCAGGTCAGGCGCGCGGTCGACAATGCGACCAGGGACATCGGCCTGCTGAGCGCCGGCGGCTACGCCGACGCCGCCGCGCAGGACTCCTTCTGCGCCGGCACCAGCTGCGTCATCACCGTCCTCTACGACCAGTCCGGCAAGGGCAACCACCTCACCCAGGCGCCCGCCGGCGGGGCGGCCGGCGGGCCGGACAACCTCGCCAACGCCGTCGAGGCGCCGGTCACCGTCGCCGGCCACAAGGCGTACGGCGTCTACGTCGCCCCCGGGACCGGCTATCGCAACAACCACACCAACGGCATCGCCACCGGCGACCAGCCCGAGGGCATGTACGCCATCTTCGACGGCACGCACTTCAACGGCGGCTGCTGCTTCGACTACGGCAACGCCGAGACGAACAACCTGGACACCGGCAACGGCCACATGGAGGCCCTCTACTTCGGCAACAACAAGAGCTGGGGCTCGGGCAGCGGCAATGGCCCGTGGGTCATGGCAGACCTGGAGAACGGCCTGTTCTCCGGGGTGAACCGAGGGTTCAACGCCAATGACCCCAGCGTCAGCAACCGATTCCTGACCGCCATGCTCAAGGGCGGCCCGAACCAGTGGGCCCTCCGCGGCGGTGACGCCCAGTCGGGCGGTCTGTCCACCTTCTACAACGGCGCACGCCCCAACGCCACCGGTTACGACCCGATGCACAAGGAAGGCGCGATCATCCTCGGCATCGGCGGTGACAACAGCAAGTGGGCCCAAGGCACCTTCTACGAGGGGGTCATGACCCAGGGCTACCCGTCGGACGCCACCGAGAACGCGGTCCAGGCCAACATCACCGCCGCGGGCTACAACAGCGGTTCGACCAGCACCGGCACGCTGACCCCCGGCTCCCGGATCTCCCTGCAGGCCACCACCGCGCCCTGCTGCACGTCCCACTACCTCCGCCACAACGACACCGACTCCAAGGTCGTCATCTCCGACACCGGCTCCGCCAGTTCGGCCAACGACAAGGCCGACGCCACCTGGATCGTCCGCGCAGGCCTGGCCGACTCCTCCTGCCTGTCCTTCGAGTCCGCCAACAGCCCCGGGCAGTTCCTGCACCACTACAACTACGAGCTCTACCTGGACTTCGACAGCGGCGTCGGCTCCTTCGCGCAGGACGCCACCTTCTGCCCCACCAGTGGCAACGGCGGGGTCGGCAGCTCCTTCCGGTCCGTCAACTTCCCGACGAAGTACCTCCGCCACTACAACTACACCGCCTACATCGCCGACAACGGCGGCTCCAACGCATGGGACAGCAGTACCAGTTGGGCTGCCGACACCAGCTGGCTGGTCGTCCAGCCCTGGGGCTGAGCCGCCGGGGCACCGGCGGTCGTCCGCTGTGCGATTCAGCGGGCGGAGCAGGGTGCCGATGGTCCTGACGGGTGCCGGGCCCAGGGGCGGGAGCGCCCTGGGCCCGGCGCGGCCATTGTGCGGCCGTGGCCTGCGCGCCCGGGCCAGGGCCGGCGGAGCCGTCAGGAAGCCGCCCGCCCAGGTCGGCGTGGGCCTGTCACGCCGACCGCCTCAGTGCCCCGGGCGATCGCCCGACCTCTACCGACCGGGATCCCGGTCGTGTGCCGATGAGCTGCCGTGAGCTGCCCCGATCGGCTCCGAGGCGTGTCCGGTGGTTCCGGTCCCGAACGGCAGGGGGCGGGTGCTCCGGGCGTCAACTGGCCGACGTGGATAGCGGACTGAGAGCACCTCCGGTAGCCGGTCCGTCCTGGTCAAGATTGGGTAACACGGCGCGGAGGCCTTGCCGGGGTCAATTGTTAGCGTTAACAATCGGTCCCGAGCGAAACGGCGACGATACCTCGCGTTCACACAGCCGGTGCCGTTCGCGCGATCGACGATCCCGAGAGGAAGTCCCCACATGTCCAAGAGAGTTGCGTCGGTCCTGGTCTCCGGTGCGATGGTCGCCGTCCTCGCCGCCTGCGGTTCCGGTGGAGGCGGGGGCTCGGCCGACAAGGGGGCCGGCCACAAGCTCGTGGTGGGCTTCTCGCAGGTCGGTGCGGAGAGTGGCTGGCGCACCGCGAACACCAAGTCGATCCAGGAGGCGGCGAAGAAGGCCGGCGTCGAGTTGAAGTTCTCCGACGCGCAGCAGAAGCAGGAGAACCAGATCAAGGCGATCCGCTCGTTCATCCAGCAGAAGGTCGACGTGATCGCCTTCTCGCCGGTGGTGGAGTCGGGTTGGGACACCGTGCTGAAGGAGGCCAAGGACGCGCACATCCCGGTGATCCTGACCGACCGCGCGGTGGACTCCAAGGACGAGTCGCTGTACGCCTCCTTCCTCGGCTCGGACTTCGTCGAGGAGGGCAAGAAGGCCGGCGACTGGCTGGTCAAGGAGTACGCGGGCAGCGGCGGCGACGTGAACATCGTCCAGTTGGAGGGCACCACCGGCTCGGCGCCGGCCAACGACCGCAAGTCCGGCTTCGCGGACGCCACCAAGGGCGACCCGAAGTTCAAGGTGGTCGCCTCGCAGACCGGCGACTTCACCCGCGCCAAGGGCAAGGAGGTCATGCAGGCCTTCCTGAAGTCCCAGTCGAAGATCGACGTGCTGTACGCGCACAACGACGACATGGCGCTCGGGGCGATCCAGGCGATCGAGGAGGCCGGCAGGAAGCCGGGCACCGACATCAAGATCGTCTCCGTGGACGGCGTCAAGGACGCCTTCACCGCGATGACCCAGGGGAAGATCAACTACGACGTGGAGTGCAACCCGCTGCTCGGCGATCAGCTGATGGACCTGGTGAAGAAGGTCAAGGCGGGTGAGCAGGTGCCGCGGCGGATCAAGACCGAGGAGGGCACCTTCACCCCCGAGCAGGCCGCCGCGGCCCTGCCCACCCGCCAGTACTGACCGGCTCGGCCGGCCCGGGGAGCGATCGGCGGATCGCTCCCCGGTGGGCCGGGTCGCACGAGGAGAGGAGAACCGGGGTGCGTCAGCAACCGGTCCTGGAAATGCGGGGTATCCGTAAGGAGTTCCCCGGGGTGGTGGCGCTGGACGGGGTCGACTTCCGGCTCTTCCCCGGTGAGGTGCACGCCCTGATGGGGGAGAACGGCGCCGGGAAGTCCACGCTGATCAAGGTGCTCACCGGTGTCCACCCGTCGGACGGCGGCGAGGTGTGGCTGGCCGGCGGCCGGGTGCGGATCGCCGGGCCGCTGCAGGCCCAGCAGGCCGGGATCAGCACGGTCTACCAGGAGGTGAACCTCTGCCCGAACCTCTCGGTCGCGGAGAACATCTTCATCGGGCGGGAGCCCCGTCGGTTCGGCCTGATCGACTGGGCCGCGATGCGCCGCCGGGCCGCCGAGCTGGTCCGCGAGCTGGACCTGGACATCGACGTCGGCGCGCCGCTGAACAGCTGCTCCATCGCCGTCCAGCAGTTGGTGGCGATCGTCCGCGCGGTCGACGTCTCGGCCAAGGTGCTGATCCTGGACGAGCCGACCTCCAGCCTGGACCGTGACGAGGTGAACCAGCTCTTCGCCGTCATACGGAGGCTGCGCGACCAGGGCGTGGCGATCCTGTTCGTCTCGCACTTCCTCGACCAGATCTACGAGATCTGCGACCGGATGACGGTGTTGCGCAACGGCCGACTGGAGGGCGAGTACCTGACCAGCGAGCTCAACCAGGTCGAACTCGTCTCCCGGATGATCGGCGCCGAACTCGCCGGACTCGACCAACTCGCGGGCGGCCAGCGGGGCGAGCGCACCGCCCCGGTCGCCGGCCCGGCTTTCCTACAGGCCGAGGGCCTGGCCCGGAAGGGTGCCGTGGAGCCGTACGACCTGACCATCCGGTCCGGCGAAGTGATCGGCCTCGCGGGTCTGTTGGGGTCCGGCCGGACCGAGGCGGCCCGGCTGCTGTTCGGCGCCGACCACAAGGACCGCGGCACCGTGCGGATCAACGGCACCGAGGTCGACCTCCGCAACCCGCGCGACGCGATCGCCCACGGCATCGCGTTCTGCTCGGAGAACCGCAAGACCGAGGGCCTGGTCGGCGAACTGACCGTCCGGGAGAACATCGTCCTGGCGCTGCAGGCCGCCCGGGGCTGGACGCGCCCGCTGTCGCGCACCGCTCAGGACGCGTACGCGCTGCGCTGGATCCGCGCCCTGGACATCCGCCCCGGCAACCCCGAGGCGCTGGTGCGCAACCTCAGCGGCGGCAACCAGCAGAAGGTGCTGCTCGCCCGCTGGCTGATCACCGACCCCAAGCTGCTGATCCTGGACGAACCCACCCGCGGCATCGACATCGGGGCCAAGGCCGAGATCCAGAAACTGGTCGCGGACCTCGCCGAGAAGGGCATGGCGGTGCTGTTCATCTCCGCCGAACTGGAAGAGGTGCTGCGGCTCAGCCACCGGGTCGGCGTGCTGCGCGACCACCGGATGGTCGTTCAGCTCGACAACGACGGCGAGCTCACCCCGGAGCGCGTCCTGGCCACCATCGCGAGCGGAGCGGAAGAATGACCACGGCACCGACGACCCCGTGGGCCAGGGCGGTGACCCGGTCCAGGCTGTTCTGGCCGGCCGTGGTGCTGGCCGTGCTGCTGCTCGCCAACCTCGCCTTCACCCCGGACTTCTTCGCCGTCCACCTCAAGGACGGTCACCTGTACGGAAGTACGGTCGACATCCTGCACTTCGGCGCCCCGCTGATCCTGGTGTCGCTGGGCATGACCCTGGTGATCGCCACCGGCGGTATCGACCTGTCGGTCGGCTCCACCGTCGCCATCGCCGGTGCGCTGGCCTGCCAGCACATCAGCGAGGCAGCCGACCCGGCGAGCCTCGGTACGGTGTTCGGCGCGGTGGGCATCGCACTCGGCACGGCGGTGCTGCTGGGCGTCGCGAACGGGGTGCTGGTGGCCCGGGTCGGCGTGCAGCCGATCATCGCCACCCTGATCCTGATGGTCGCCGGGCGCGGCCTGGCCCAGCTGATCACCGACGGCCAGATCATCACGATCACCAGCGAGCCGTACCAGCTGATCGGCGGCGGCTACTGGCTGACCATGCCGTTCGCGATCCTGCTCAGCGCCGTGGTGGTGCTGGCCACCGTGCTGCTGACCCGCTCCACCGCGCTCGGACTGCTGCTGGAGTCCGTCGGCGGCAACCCGGTGGCCAGCCGGCTGGTCGGCATCCGGGCGATGCGCCTGGTCGCCCTGGTCTACGTGTTCAGCGCGCTGTGCGCGGCACTGGCCGGCCTGATGGTGTCCTCGAACGTCTCGGCCGCCGACGGCAACAACGCCGGACTGTGGATCGAACTGGACGCCATCCTCGCGGTGGTGCTCGGCGGGACCTCGCTGAACGGCGGCCGGTTCTCGATCGGCGGCACCGTCCTCGGCGCGCTCATCATCCAGACCCTCTCCACCACCGTGTACACCGTCGGCATCCCGCCGGAGACCACCCTGGTGTTCAAGGCGTTCGTCGTGATCGCGGTCTGCCTGATCCAGTCGCCGAACTTCCGGGCCAAGGTCGCCAGGCGCGGCGGCGTCGGACGTCGGAGCGGAGCCCGGACCAATCCTGTCACCACCACCAACCGGGAGGTCGGCGCGTGAACGCCAACGCCCTGCTGACCCGCCTGCGAGGACAGGTCCCGCTGCTGGTCACCGCGGTCCTGCTGGTGTCGATGTTCACCGTCGGGTCGGCGCAGTACGACGGCTTCTTCTCCGGCCAGGTCGTGCTCAACCTGCTGATCGACAACGCCTTCCTGCTGGTCGTCGCGGTCGGCATGACCTTCGTCGTGCTGACCGGCGGCATCGACCTGTCGGTCGGCGCGGTGGTGGCGCTGTCCACCATGGTCTCCGCCTGGCTGGTCCAACTGCACGGCTGGCCGCCGCTGCTGGTGATCCCGCTGGTCCTGCTGATGGGCACCGCGGGCGGCTGGCTGATGGGCTGGGTCATCCACGTCTTCGAGATCCAGCCGTTCATCGTCACCCTGGCCGGCATGTTCCTGGCCCGCGGCCTGTGCTACACGATCAGCGTCGAGTCGATCTCCATCACCGACCCGCAGTACACCGCCATGGCGCAGACCCGGATCCCGCTCGGCGACCTGTTCGTCTCACCGAGCGCGGTCATCGCGCTGCTGGTGGTCGCCGTCGCCTTCGTGGTCCTCCACTACACCCGCCTCGGCCGCAACGTGTACGCGCTCGGCGGCAGCGAGCAGTCCGCGCTGCTGATGGGCCTGCCGGTCCAGCGCACCAAGACCACCGTCTACGCGATCAGCGGCTTCTGCTCCGCGCTCGGCGGGGTGCTGCTCACCTTCTACATGCTGTCCGGCTACGGCCTCCACGCGGTGGGCCTGGAACTCGACGCGATCGCCGCGGTCGTCATCGGCGGCACCCTGCTGACCGGCGGCTCGGGCTACCTGCTGGGCACCCTGCTCGGCGTGCTGGTGCTCGGGCTGATCCAGACCGTCATCAGCTTCCAGGGCACCCTCAGCTCCTGGTGGACCCGGATCGTCATCGGTGCCCTGCTGTTCGTCTTCATCGTCCTGCAGCGCCTGATCACCGCCCGCCGGCGGTAGCGCACCGCGTCGCCCCGGCACGGCCCGCCCGGGCCGTGCCGGGGCCCACGCCTGAGCACGGTGCCGTCTCCCGGGATTGTGCCCACGCCGTCCTCGCCTACGTACCGGAAATGTATGAGCGCGGCCCAGCGTGGCGGGAAACGAATTGAAGGAAACCCTTGCGACGCTCCGGTCACTCCGGTCACTCCGGTCACTCCGGTCGCTCCGGTCGCTCTGGGGCGGGGTGTCACGGTGAAGGCGCGGTGCCACCGTCGAAACGCTTGACCGGCACTGCCCGACCGGCACCATGCGAAGAGCCGGGTGGGGGCCCGCGGGGGGGACCCCCCGAGGCGCGGGGGGGGGAGC
>NZ_JBHWIV010000150.1:0-8497 GCF_042731675.1 Kitasatospora sp. NPDC059827
AGATCAGCGCCCGAGTGGGCGAGGGTGTGCACCACTTTGCGCCTCGCCGGGTCGGCGAGGGCCTCCAACACCTGCTGGACGTTGACGTCCTCCACACCGGGGTGCACGATCACTCGCGCCGTCACGCGTGCTCGTCCCACACCCACCACCCCTTTCCACGCCTGGCCCCCGTCCCGAGTCGAACCCCGTCAACCGTCGCGCACCGTGCGCGACTTCATGGCAGACGCTACTACGGGACGGGGCCCCGCCACGCCCGCTGCAACACCTCTGCAACACGAACCGCGCGCCGGCCTCCCGAACGGGTGGTGTCCCCGGTGTCCCTCAGGCGAGTTGGGCGGCCAGGCCCGTGGTCAGCAGCGTGAGTCCGGCGGTGAACGTGGCCTCGGGGCCGGGGTGCTCGGTCTGCCACTGGACGAGGAGCGGGAACTGCGCCGGGTCCGGGCCGGCGGCTCCGCCGGTGGGGGCGTGCACCTGTTGTTCCTGGAGGACGAATCCGATGACGTAGCTGGTCACCGCGTGCCCCAGCACTGCTGCTTGGGTCGGTGTGAGTCCCTGCGCGCTCATCAGGGCCAGGCCGTCCTCCACGGACCTGAGCGTCGCCGTTCCGGGGGCGAGGTGTCCCGACACCAGCCGCGCGCCGTCGCGGCGTCCCAGCAGTGCCCGGCGCAGCCGGTGCGCGAACGCTTCGGTGTGCTCCGCCCAACTGCCCGGCTTCGTTTCCGCCTCCGCACCCTCGCCGTTGCCCGTCCCGGGGGTGGAGAAGGCCGGGGCCGCGACGGTGTCCGCCATGGCCGTCAGGAGCTCCTGCTTGCTGCGGACGTGCCAGTACAGCGCCCCGGGGGCCACGCCCAGGCGTTCGGTCAGTGCCCGGGTGGTCAGCCGTTCGAGCCCGACTTCGTCGAGCAGGTCCAGTGCGGCGGCGATGACGTCATTGCGGTGCAGCGCCATGGTGTTGGCGGGCTCCTTTCGGCGAAGGGAAAGCTTTGGGGCATCGGGGACTTGAGCTTAGCTCAGGTCATCTGTCTATGATCGACCTGAGCGATGCTCAAGTAGGTTTCTGGCTACGGGCTTTCGGGCTTTCGGGCGAGCAGACATGGAGGCGTGGTATGGGTGAGTACGTGAACGTCGGCGGACATCGCACCTGGTGCGAGATCCAGGGCGAGGGTGACCCCGTCGTCCTGCTGCACGGGGGAGGAGTGACCGCCGACAGCTGGTGGGGCCAGATCCCGGCCCTTGCCGCGCACTTCCGCGTCCACGCCCCCGAACGCCGCGGCCACGGCCGCACCCCCGACGTCGAGGGCCCCGTCACCAGCGACCTGATGGCCGGTGACCTCATCGCCCTCCTGGAGACCCTCGGCACCGGCCCCGTCCACCTGGTCGGCTGGAGCGCGGGCGCGACCGTCGCCCTGCGGACGGCGTTGCGCCGTGCCGATCTGGTCCGCTCCCTGGTCCTCATCGGCGGTGGCGTCAGCCGTGAGGGTTCCACCGACGCCGATGCCGCGATCCTGGACGACACCGCGCGGCTGGAGGCGATGTTCCGCCCCCAGTACGAGCCGCTGTCCCCGGACGGCCCGGCCCACTTCCCCGTGGTGTTCGCCAAGTGGCTGGCCATGTGGCGGGAGGAACCCGACATCGGCTTCGCCGCCCTGGCCGACCTGCCCATGCCCCTGCTGGTGATGCAGGGCGACGACGACGGCGTGCGCATCTGCCACAGCGCCGCCGTGGCCGGAACCGCCCCCCACGGCCAACTCGCCGTCCTGCCCGGCACTTCCCACACCGCCCCGCTGGAGAAGCCCGAGCTCGTCAACCGTCTCCTGCTCGACTTCCTCACCCAACCCGGCCCGCCCGCCAGGCAGTTCGCGCTCGGCGCCCTCGCCCAGGCGGCCCGCGACCACGCCTGACCGTCCCGGGGCCCGGTGGTGCGGGCCCCGGGCGTACGGGGGTCAGGCGGTGTGGATGCCCTGGCCCGGGGTCAGGATCCCCGCCGGGTCGAAGCGCCGCTTGGCCCGCGTCACCCGCTCCCACAGCCCTCCGTAGTGTGCCTGCCAGTCGGCGCTGCTCATGCCGGGGACCGCGCCGATGAGGTAGCGCTTGCCGCCGAGCTGCACGGCCCGCTCGTACAGGCGCCGGTTGCGCTCCAGCATGCCCGCGGTGTCGGCGCCCGGCGCGGGGAAGGCGAGGAGGTCGAAGTGCCAGCCGACGGGGGCGTCGGGCAGGACGGCCAGCGGCGTCGCCACCTTCGCCCGCGCGTACGGGTAGAACAGCAGCAGCCCCGCCCCCAGGTCTGCGGCCGTCAACTGCTCGGCGGCCTCCCGCATGAACACCGCTGCCGTGGCGGCGGGCAGGAACAGGCTCAGCCACGGCTTCGGCAGCCCCCAGAAACCGGCCGAGCGCAGGTACCCCGCGAAGGCGTCGACCCGGAACGCGTACTCGCGCCAGCCCTGTTCCACCACGGTCGTCTCGCCCGCCACCGGGTTCAGGCCCGCCAGCAGCGCCCGGCGGTCCACCGGACGGTCCGCCGGTCCGTACGCCACCAACTCGGCGGTGTAGCGCCAGCGCTGTCCGTCCGTGCTGCGCACGACGTTGCCGACCTGGAGGTCGAAACGCCCGTCGGCGAGCACTTTCTGCTGGTCGGCCAGGTAGGCGTCCAGGTCGTCGTAGGCCAGGGTGAAGACGGTGGAGCGCGCCGGGGCGGGCACCAGCGCCAGCGTCGCCCGGACGATGATCCCCGCCTGTCCGCCGCCGGCCAGCACCGCCTCGAACAACTCCCGGTTGCGCCCGCGCGAGGCGGTCACCAGCTCACCGGTGCCGGTGACCACCTGGAGTTCGCGCACCGTGTCGGTCTGCAGGCCGTGGTGCTGCACCGCCCCGCCGATGCCGCCGACGCTGAGCGTCCCGCCCACCGACAGGTGGAGGTAGTCCGTCAGCACGGGCGGCACCCAGCCCTTGGCCAGGCCCGCATCGACCAGTTGTGCCCAGGTGGCGCCGGTCTCGACGACGGCCTCACCGGGCCGTATCGAGATGACCCGGTTCAGGCCGCGGGCGTCGATCGCGATGCCGCCGAGGGGGTTGGCCTGGCCGTAGTTGGAGTGCGACTCCAGGGAGGCCGTTCCCTGCGCGGTCGCGTCCCCGCTCTGCCCGTTGACGGCCACCGGGACGCGATGGCGCCGGGCGAAGGCGACCACCTTCTGCACGTCGCGCACCGAGCCGGGGCGCAGTACCGCGCGGGGCGCGCGGGTGACCAGGTGCCCGAAGTCGGTGGAGAACCGCTCCAGGCCCTCGCCCTGCAGCGTCACCGCCCCGTCCAGGGAGGGCAGTTCGGCGACATTCGCGCCGGGAGTGGTGGCCCAGGCATGGGCAGCGGTGCTCCACCCGACGACGGCGGCGCCGGCACCGGCGATCAGGGCGCGGCGGGACAGGCCTGACCTGCTCATCTCAGGGTTCTCCGATCAGTCGTCAAATAGGGATTGTTGTACCGCAACCATCCCGCGACCACCTACCCGGCGCGTTCGGACCGGTGCTGCCTCGTCGTCCGAACCCCGTCACGCGGCCCGCGTCACGCGGACCCTGTCACCTGGTGGGCTGGGCACCGCGCCCGGCGCCCCACCGGAACGTCACCGCTCCGCGTTCAGGCGGCGCATGGGCGGGCGATCGAGCACCTCGATGTACATGATCCGGTCGTCCACGACGTCCAGGACCAGCATGCCTTTCGAAGGCAGGAGCGGCACACACCGATGGCCGGCGCCGTACGGCTGCCTCCGCGGACGCTCCGCGGTGCGGATGCTCTGGCAGAAGTCATCACCACAGCCACACTCGCCGACCAGCCGCACATCCCTGACGCTGACGGCCAGGCCATGTTCTCCCTCACCCTCCAGGAGAGCGCTCAGCTCGTCGACGAGGTCGGGGAAGACATCGCGAAGGAGGGGATGCTCCGGTTCCATGGGGTGAGGGTAGCCGGAGTGATCAGCTGTGTGTTCAGCTGCGGGGGAGTCAGCCCAGGACGCCGGTCAGGGCGCGGAGGAGTACGGCGTCGAACCGGTCGCGAGCATCGTCGGGCGGGGAGGTGGCGAGCAGGGCGGTGATGCGGGGGTGGCTCCCCGCGGCGGCGACGTGGCGGAGGTAGGCGGTGGTGCGGCGTGCGGCGCCGGTGTCCGCGGCAGCCGTTTCGTTCTGGACGAACAGCGCGGTCAGGCCGCTGAGGAGGGCGAACGCCTCGAGTTTGCGGGCGTGGGCGGCCGGGTGGTCGGCGAGCGCGTCGAGCACGTGCTCCAGGAGGTCGATCCCGTGGGGGCCGAGGGTGGGGCGGCTCATGACCATGGCGGGTAGCCAGGGGTGGCGGCGCATGACCTGCCGGGTCTGCCGGGCGACGGCGAGCAGGTCGGCCTGCCAGTCGCCGGTGGGGGCGGGCAGGTCGTAGTCGCTCGCGGTGCTGTCGGTCATCAGGTCGAGCAGGTCGTCGCGGGTGGCCACGTAGCGGTAGAGCGAGGCGGCGCCGGTGCCCAGGACGGATGCGACGCGGCGCATGGAGACGGCCTCCAGGCCTTCGCGGTCGGCCAGTTCCACCGCGGCCGCGGTGATCTCGGCGCGGCTGCGTTCGGCCGGGCGTCCGACCGCTGCCTGCTCCGGCCGCATCCAGATCACCGGCTCCTGCTGTCCTGCCACTGCCACCTCCTGTGTTGTCACCAGCCTACCTATCGCATACGGTGTTCGCGAACAGTGTATGCGAATAGGGGGGATGCGATGACACTCTTTGCTCACAACGGTGAGATCCGGATCGCCTTCGAGGACCTGGGCGGTGAGGGCGGCGACCCGCTGCTGCTCATCATGGGACTGGGGGCCACACGGTTCTGGTGGCCGGACGGCCTGGCGGCCGAACTGGTCGGCTGCGGCTTCCACGTCGTGGCCTACGACCAGCGCGACGCCGGCGAATCCACCCGCCTCCCCGACCGGCGCGTCGGCCCGCCGATCAAGGCCCTGCTGCAGCGAGAAGCTCCCGCCTACAGCGTCGAGGACCTCACCGACGACGCCATCGCCGTCCTCGACGCCCTCGGCTGGAAAGGCGCCCACCTCTTCGGCCACTCCATGGGCGGGCTCGTCGCACAGCGCATCGCGATCCGCCACCCGCAGCGCGTGCTGAGCCTGACCACCTCCGCCGCCGTCCCCAGCGACGCGAAGGGCCTGAGCGTCCTGCGCTACCTACGCCTGGCATGCCTGCCCCGATTCGCCCGGCTCCACTACCCCGAGACCCCACAGGGCAACCTGGACCTGGCCGTGGCCGTCGCCCGCATCCTGGCCGCGCCCGGCCAACCCATCGAGGAGCGGGATGTGCGCGAGTTCGTGGAGAGGGAGGCGGCGCACGAGGTCGCGAGCTTCCGTGACGCAAAGGCGCAGAGCCGTCAGATCGGCGCGAAGTGGCACGGCGGGCGGCTCGGCGAGATCACTGCGCCGACCTTGGTGTTGCACGGCGACCGCGACCCGCTCCTGCGGGTGGCGTCCGCGCGTGCCATCGCTGCCGCGATTCCCGGTGCGCGCCTGCGCCTCGTGCCCGGCGTCGGCCACTTCCTGGCCCGCGACGTGTGGACCACCTTCACCGACGAACTGCGCGCGCTCGCCGACCACGCCGTCGGGTGATTGCGGGTATGGCGTGGGCGTGCGCTGTTTCCGCATCAGCCACCGCCACCCACTACCGCCCACCGTTACTGGCTGTTGCCGGCTGCTTGTTGGCCTGTTCCGGGGATGGCGGAGCGCGCGTCTTCGCCTGGTTTCTTGTCGGTGTGTCGTGTTCTGCGGGGTGTTCGCGTCTGTCTCCTCGGATGGTCACTCGGCTTCCGGGGTCTGGATCTGTGCCGTACCGGCCGGTCTGCGGCGGTTCTTTCGTGTGTTCCCGCGGGTGCCCGTTGGAGGACCGTCCGGGCGGTGGAAGGCCGCCCCCGGTGGCCTGTTCTCGCCGGCTGCTCCTGGCCCGGGCGGCTGCTGCGTGAGGGCGCCGCCGGTCTGGAGTGCCGCGGGGCTGGAGTGCCTCCGCTTCCTCGACGTCGCCTCGGTTGCCGTCGTGCTGGTCTTCACCCTCGTGCTGCCCTGCGCCCACGCCGAGTTCGACTATGCCGTTGCCGGCACGGGCGATCCCACCCGGTACGGGCTGTTCTCGTTTTCGGTGGTGAGCTCCTCGGTGCCGGGCCTGGTGTGGGTTCCGGTCTTGGGTGCGTTCTCATGCAGGGCTGTAGGTGCGTGGCCTGGGTGGCTGGCCATTGGTGGGGGTGGGGGGGTGGGTCCTGCGGGTTTCTTGTGTGTGGGGGGGCGGGTGCTCTGGCGGTTCTTGTTCGGGGTGGGGTGGGGTGGGTGGGGGTGGGGGGTGGGTCTTGTCGGTTTCCTGTGTGGTCGGTTTCGCGGTTTCGGGCCGGGGTTTCGGGTGTGCGGGGGGCCGCGCTGTGGGTGGATTGCGGTCCGTGACGGGGGCGGGGTGGCGTGGGGTTGGACTGCGGTGATGGGGTCTTCGTGGCGTTGGGGAATGTTGGGGGGGGTGTTGGCTGGGCTGGTCGGGCTCGCGTCCCGGCGGGGGGAGGGCCGGGTGCTGGGGGTGGCCCTGTCGGGTGGGGAGTGGGTGGTGGTGCCGTTCACGTCGGGTTTCGAGGGCGGGCCGGTCGGCTGTTGGGCGGGCGGGGCGCTCGGACTGGATACCTCGTTCGTGGTCGTGGTCGTGGTCGTCGTCGCGGTGCGGGCGTGCCTGCTTACCGGTTCCGGTGGTGTCGAGGGGTGGGGGTGGGTGTCGGTCGGGTGCGTCTATCTGACGGTCGGGTTCTCGTGCGCGTGGCATCCGGACGTGGCCTCGCTGCGGTTCGCGGCGGCGACTTCGGGCATGAGCGGGTTGTTCGAGGGGTCCGTGAGTGTGCGGAAGGTGTTCACCGGCCTGTGCGTCGCGAGCGGGGGGTGTGTTGTCTGCTCGGCGCGGAGTGTGGCGTCTTCGGGCTGTGCTGGTTCGACGGCGGGCCGGTTGAGGGCGCGGGCGTTCCGGGTGTCCGCTTCCCGGGTTTCCACGGTCTCGTCGCCGTCTGGTGAGGTCCTGGTCCGTTTCGCTGTGTCCGGTTCGTGGGTGGAGGTGGGGCCGGGCGGGTTCTACGGCGGCCTCGGCGGCCTCGGCCGGCGTCCGGACGGCGAGCGGTGGGGCTGCCTGTTGGGCGTCGCCGTACTCGCCGTGGACGCCCGGGCGCTCGGGGGGCTGCTCGTCGGGGAGGTGTCCGGCCCGAACGCGTCGCGGATCCGGCGCTGGTGGCCTGGTGGCCTGGTGGCGTGGTGGTGCGGTGTGGCCTTCGTGGTCGAGGGGGCCGGTGAGGTCTTCGGCCTGTTCGTGGCGGTGTCGTGCGGAGTTGGGTCCGGCGCCTGTCGCGCGCGATCGGGAGGCGGTGCGGCACGGGCGCGGGGCGCCGCGCCGGGTGGTCCTGTTGGACGCTGTCCGCAGGGCGGCACCCCGGCGGGTTTCGGCCCCTGGCCGGCCGGTCCGCTGCCCGGATCGGTGGGGCGGGCGTGGGTACATCTTCCGGGGGTCGGCATTGGTCGCGTCCGCAGTACCTGCACGAGGCGGTGACCAATCCGAACATCCATGTGCGGGGCACGCACAGTTACTACAGTGACGCCTGGAGCGAGGGCTTCGAGCGGTCGGTGGTGCGCTACCTCTACGGTGACGCGGTGAGTGTGGCCTCGTGGGAGCCGCCCCGGCCCGTCGACCAGCTTCACATCGGCGACTACGTCTGCATCGCGGCCGAGGTTGTGATCCTGATGGGCGGCAACCAGACCCACCGTAGCGACTGGTTCAGCCTCTACCCCTTCCCCGGCAACGCCGTCGACGCCTACCGGCACAAGGGGGACACGGTGATCGGGGACGGTGCCTGGATCGGCATGCGGGCCATGATCATGCCCGGTGTCGCCATCGGTGAAGGCGCCGTCGTCGGCGCGCAGGCGGTCGTCACGCGCGATGTCGCGCCGTACACCGTCGTCGCGGGCAGTCCCGCGGTCCCTGTCGGTACCCGTTTCGACCCGGACACCGTTGACCGCCTCCTGGCTCTGGGTGTCTACACCTGGAGCGAGGACAAGTTCACGGCCCTGCGCGCGGTGCTCTGCGCGTGCGACATCACCGCTCTCGAACGGTCGGCCCGCCGATACGACCACGACCGGGCTCCTGCCTGAGACACGGCGGACGAGCCGGCGTCGACCGCGCGTCGCGCGCCTGCCGCGCCCGCGGACCGCCCGGGGTGTGTGTCCGGTGGATCGGAGCCTGGCGCCGCCGGGCGGTGTGGTCGCGGTTGCGGGTGCGGTCGCTGCGGGTCAGGGCCTTTCGGCACCGCCGGCACCGCCGGTACTGCCGGCCAGGCGCTCGGCCGCTCCCGGGGGGCGGGGTGGGTGGTGGTGGCTGGGCGGGGCTGCGTCTGCCCCGCGTCGGAACCTGTGTCGGACCCGCTGTCGCGCCGGTTCGGCCCGGGCAACCTGCCTGTGGGTTACGGGA
>NZ_JBHWIV010000151.1:0-8398 GCF_042731675.1 Kitasatospora sp. NPDC059827
GCGCAGGGCGGCGCGGCCAGCGCGGCGGCGGTCAGCGCCGCCCGGGCGGCGGCCGCGCAGCGGCGCGGTTCGGGCGGCTCGGGCGGCGACGGCCGCCGGGGCACCCGGGCGTACAGCTCGTCGGCCAGCGAGAACAGGTCGGCGTGCCGGCAGCGCGCCGCGGCGTCCGGGCCGAGCCCGGCTTCCTCCAGCCCGGCGGCGATCTCCAGCGGGTCGACGGCGCGCTCGCACAGGTCCCGGTGCTCGGCCATCAGCTCGCGCACCGGGTCGGCGCTGGCCACGGGGCCGGACATCAGACGGCCTCCGCGAGGGCGGGTCCGGCGGGGCGGGCCTGGTCGGGGCGGGTCGGCGGGTCGGTGCGCACCGTCAGGGCCGCGAGCTGCCCGGCCCGGCGGCGCGGTGCCGGCGCGGGCGCCCCGTCCGCGTCCTCGTCGCGACCGCCGGCCGGGCCGTCGTTGAGCCAGTACTCGGCGGGGCGCGCGAACGGGCGCGGTGCCCGGCCGCCGTGGCCCGCCCCGCCGCCCTCGGGGAAGGCGGGGTACTGCGAGACCAGTTCCAGGTAGATCTCCCGGAAGGCACCGGTCACCGGCTCGACGGCGAAGCGTTCCTGCGCCCGCAGCCGCCCCGCCAGGCCGAGCCGGGAGCGCCGCTCCTCGTCGCGCAGCAGTGCCAGGCAGGCCCCGGCCAGGGCCCGCGGGTCGCGGGCGGGCACCAGCAGCCCGGTCGGGCCGATCACCTCGCGGGCCACCCCGACGTCGGTGGAGACCACCGCGCGGCCGCTGAGCATGGCGTCGACGAGCAGCCGGGGGCTGCGCTGGGAGAGCGCGGAGAAGACCGCCACCGTGCCGCCCTGCCAGGCCTCGGCGAGCGAGCCGGGCCGGCCGGCGAAGTCCACCGCCGCGGTCACCCCGAGCCGTTCGGCGACGGCCGCGCAGTGCGCCCGGTAGCCGGGGGCGGCCTCCTCGCCGTGCAGCACCAGGCGGGCCGCGGGCAGTTCGGCGCGGACCCGGGCGAAGGCGTGCAGCACCAGTTCGGTGTCCCGCCCCGGCTCCAGCGGGCCCGCCCAGACCAGGGTGGGCCGCTCGGGCTCGGGCCCGGCCGCCGGGCGGTCCACCGCCGGGGTGCCCTCGTGGACGACCCGGGTGCGCGCCGGATCGGCCCCGCAGCGGCGCTGCCACTGCTGGTCGTGGGCGCTGCCCGGGGTGAGTATCGCGGCCTGCCGGTAGGTCTCCTCGGTGAGCGCCCGGAAGAAGGACAGCAGCAGCGCCCGGACCGGCCACCTGTAAGGCGCCGCGTGACTCGCCCGCTCGCCTCCGGGCGCTCGGACCCGGTGCCGACGGTCGTCGCTCCGGCGCTCGTCCCTCGCTTGTCGCTCCTCGCTTTCGGCACCGGCGCGCCCTTCGGCTCGGGGCGGGTGACCCAAGTACTGCTCGCGCAGGTGCAGGCCGTGCTCGGTGACCACGAAGGGCACCCCGTGCAGTTGCCGGGCGACCAGGGCGGGGAGCGCGGCCGGGCCGCCGCCGACCACGTGGCACAGGTCGACGGCGCCGAGGCCGCCGGGCCCGGTGCCGTACCAGGGCGCGGAGAGCGGGCGCAGGCACTGCTCCAGCAGGTCCGCGGCGACCAGCACGTCACGGACCAGCGGCTGTCCGGCCGAGGTGTCCGCGCCGGGCAGCCGCCAGGTCCGCTCCAGCACCCGGCGGGCGTGGGCGGAGGCGAGGAAGGCGGGCAGGGTGCCCCCGTCCTCCCGGGCGGGCGCCGCCAGCCGGTACAGTCCGGCCCCGAAGCCGGCCCGCTCCCCGGGCAGCACCAGTGCCCGCACCAGGTCCTCGTACGCCCGGGCGTACTGGCGTCTGCGCAGCGCCCCGGGGGCGCGGCCGCGCGGCCGGCGGCCCCACAGCGCGAGGTGGTGGGTGCCGGGCCGGGCGGGCGGGCGCCGGGCGCCGGGGTCGTCCGGGCCGGTGAGCAGGTACCGCTCGAACTCGTGCTCCGGCAGGCCCTCGGCCAGCCGCTCGCACCAGGCCCCGGCACCACGGTCGGGATGCGGACGGGCACCCTCGGTGAGCAGCGCGACGCGCACGGGAGTCCTCCTTCTGCCTCGGGACGGGGGCGGTGACGGCAGCCCCGGTCAGGGCCGACCGCCCCCCGCACCCCTGGGACGCCCCCTGGGCGGGGGCCACGGGAGCCGCGGGGCCGTACGCCGGGACGCTTGCTCGGGCCGTGCGCCGCGTGCTCCGGCGTCAGCGGTCCTCCCCCACACCTGTTCGGTCCGGCAGCAGAAAGGTAGGACCGGCCCGGGGCGATCCATCGGTCACATGCCTGGCTGCCACCTGAACGAGTGAACTGCCGTGACCTCGCCCGGGACCGGGCCGTTAGCGGGCGCTATACGGCGCCCCGGCGCCGGGCCGGCGCCGCCCCGATGCCGCCCCGATGCCGCTCCGATGCCGCCCGTCGCTCAGCGGGCGGTGTCCGCGATCAGCTCGCGCACGGCCCGGGCGACCGCGTCGGGGTGCTCCATCATCGCCACGTGCCCGGACTCGGGCAGCACCAGCAGCCGGGCGTCGGCGAAGGCCGCGCAGGCCCGCCGGGCGGAGCGGTAGGCGACCAGCCTGTCGCGCAGCCCGTACACCAGCAGCACCGGCGCCGCGACCTGTTCGGCCTGCCGCCACAGCGCCTGGTCGCCGCGCTCGGTGTAGGCGGAGACGATGCCGCGGGCCGAGCCGATCAGGGCCGGCATCGCGTGCGGCTGCGCCAGCCGGTGCCGGTACTCGGCCACCGCCTCGGCGCGGGCGGTCGGGCTCAGGCCGGCCGGGTCGCCGTAGACCAGGCGCAGCAGGTCCTCGGTGGCCGCCTCGGCGTCGCGCCGCCCGGCCGGCAGCCGGCGCAGCAGGGCGGGCAGTCCGGGCAGGGCGAGCAGGCCGGTGGGCCAGGCGGAGCGCTGCGGGGGCAGTTCGGGCAGCGCGGGCGAGACCAGGGTGAGGCTGCGGACCAGGTCGGGGCGCAGCGCGGCGAGCCGGACGGAGACGGCGCCGCCGAGCGAGTTGCCGAAGAGGTGGACGGGGCCGCGGCCGGCGGCCTCCAGGTAGCCGATGACGGCGCGGACGTGGCCGGAGAGGCTGAGGTTGCCGTCGGCGGGCGGGCCGGAGCGGCCGAAGCCGGGCAGGTCGAGGGCCTCGCCGTCGACGAGGCCGGAGAGCCGGTCCATCAGCGCGCTCCAGTTGCCGGCCGAGCCGCCCAGGCCGTGCACGAAGAGCCCGGGCTCGCGGCCGTCGGTGCCGCCCGCCCCGGCGGGCCGGTGCACCGCGAGCACCGCGCCGGGGACCTCGACCGTACGTACCTGCTGCTCAGCGCTGCTCATGGTGGACGATGGTAGTGAGGCCCGGTCGGGGGCGGCGGGGGTGGTCCGGCCTTCCCGGCCCCCGTCCCGTCCGCCCGTCCCGTCCGCCCGTCCCCTCGCTCGTCCCATCCCTCGTCGCACCACTGCCGACGCCGAGGTCAGCGCCGTATTGTGGGCTCCTGACAAGCGGCCGGACTGCTTTTCTCGCCTTCGCCAGGGGCGGGCGCGGTTACCGAAAAGTAGACTCGGCCCTCTTGCCAGCCCCGAAGAACCCCGAAGTGAGGAGCGCCGTGACGGCCATCCAGGAGGCGCAGGAGCGCCCGCGCGGTGCCCGCCTGCCGCGAAGCGCCCGCCGTGAACAACTGCTCGGTGCCGCCCAGGAGGTGTTCGTCGCCCAGGGTTACCACGCGGCCGCCATGGACGACATCGCCGACCGTGCCGGGGTGAGCAAGCCGGTGCTCTACCAGCACTTCCCCGGGAAGCTGGACCTCTACCTGGCGCTGCTGGACAAGCACTGCGACGCCCTGGTCGAGTCGACCCGGGACGCGCTGGGCACCACCACCGACAACAAGCTGCGGGTGGCCGCGACGATGGAGGCGTACTTCAACTACGTCTCCAGCGAGTCCGGCGCGTTCCGGCTGGTCTTCGAGTCGGACCTGACCAACGAGCCGGCCGTGCGCGAGCGGGTGGAGCGGGCCTCCGAGGCGAGCGCGACGCTGGTCAGCCAGGTGATCCAGGAGGACACCGACCTGCCGGAGGCGGAGTCCAAGCTGCTGGCGGCCGGGGTCTGCGGCCTGGCCCAGATCACCGCCCGGTACTGGCTGTCGCAGGGTCTGGACATCCCGCGCGACGAGGCGGTGCGGCTGGTCGCCAGCCTGGCGTGGCGGGGGCTCAAGGGCTTCCCGATGCACCCGGGCGACCTCGCGCCGGAGGGCTCCGCCCAGCAGTGACGATCCGCTGACCTTCGCCTGGGCGGTGATCGGGTGCTCTATGGTGAAGCCGTACGGCGCGGTCGCCGTGATCGCTTGTCCCAGGCGGTCCGTCGCCGCGCGTGGAGACTGCAGAACCGGAGGGACGGAAGCCGTGGAGGTCAAGATCGGCGTGCAGAACGCGCCGCGCGAAATCGTGATCGAGAGCTCGCAGACTGCCGATGAGGTCGAGAGCGCGGTCGCGAAGGCGCTGGAGGGCTCCACCAAGCTCTTCTCGCTCACCGATGAGCACGGCCGTCGCGTCATCGTCCCGGCCGAGCGCCTGGCGTACGTGGAGATCGGCGAGTCGGCGGCCCGCAAGGTGGGCTTCGGCACCACCTGAGCCGCCGCCGAGCAGGTCCGTCCGGTGCCCCGTTCCCTCCCGAGGGAACGGGGCACCGTCGCGTGTACGGGCAGGTCGGCCTGGGTACGGCGACAGGTGCGGCACCGGTGCCGCACGCCCGTTCCCCCGGGGAGGCCGCCGTGCTGGTCGAATCGCTCGTCTTCGTGCTGGTCGGCCTGGCCGCGGCCGCGGCCGCGCTGCTGGGCCTGCCGGGGTACTACCGGGCCCCCCGCCCGCTGGTGGTGGGGACGGCCCTGGCCTCGGCGCTGCTCGGCGGGGTGGTCGCGCACTTCTGCCTGGACGGTCGCCTGCCGGTGGCCGCGGTGGTGTTCTCGGCGCTGGCCGCGGGGGTGGTCACCTCGCTGCTGGCCCGGCCGGACCTCGCCGCCGGGCGGGCCCCGGCGCACCGGCACCACCCGCACCGGGCCGGCGCCCACCGCGCGCCGCGGCGGCACCGGCCGGCCTGAGACCCGTGGCGAGGCGCACGACGGGGCCCGTGACGGGGCCCGTTACGAGGCCAGGCCGAGGGCGGCCATCCGCCGGGTGTGCGCCTCGGTGATCCGGTTGAACATCTTGCCGACCTCGACCAGGTCGAAGCCCTGCACCTGGACGCCGCCGACCAGCAGGTTGGAGAGCGCGTCCCGCTCGGCGACGACCCGCTGGGCCTGGCTGAGCGCCTCGCCCATCAGCCGCCGGCCCCACAGGGCGAGCCGGCCGCCGGCCCGCGGGTCGGCCTCGATGGCCTGGCGGACCTTGTCGACCGCGAACTGTCCGTGGCCGGTGTCGGACATGACGCTGAGGACCAGGTCGCGGGTGTCGTCGTCCAGCCGGACGGCCACCTCGCGGTAGAAGTCGGTGGCGATGGCGTCGCCGACGTAGGCCTTGACCAGGCCCTCCAGCCAGTCCGAGGGCGCCGTCATCCGGTGGAACAGCTCCAGCGGCTCGACGAAGGGGCGCATGGCCTCCTGCGGGTCGGCGCCGATCTCGGCGAGCCGGTCGTGCAGCCGCTGGTAGTGCTGGAACTCGGCGGAGGCCATCCGGGCCAGGGCCGCCTTGTCGGCGAGGCCGGGCGCCAGCTTGGCGTCCTCGGCGAGCCGCTCGAAGGCGCTCAGCTCGCCGTACGCGAGCGCGCCGAGCAGGTCGAGCACCGCCGCGCGGTAGCCCGGTTCGGCCGAGCACGTGGCCCAGTCGCCGATCGAGCCGGGCGCGCCGTCCTGCGTCTCACCATGGGTCTCCATGACCCGCCACCTTAGTCCCGCCCCCGCCCGCGCCCCACCACCGGACGCACCCCGGTGACCTGCCGGATCGGCTCCCCGCGCACCCGTCGGCGGGGGCGGTGTCAGACGCATCACGTGTTCGAGTCGTCGCCTGACTGTATGGTGGTACGGAGCCCCGTCGTGCTCGCACGGTGCCACCGCCGTCTCGGTGGCCCGCACGAGCCCGCTCCGTAGCGGCAGCGCGTCCCCCGGACGTGTCCGCACCGGAGGCACGGGTACTCACGTACGCGGATGCCCGGTCGGAGAGCCGATCGGCTCCGACCATGGCTTGGACTTCAAGCCTTGGCACCGCATCAGTGGCCGAGCGAGGGCCGCCGAGACCACGCCCACCTGGCGGAGGTCCCGCGCAGGTCCCTCACGGGAACTCTCCCCGACGCCGCCGGCGACGCGCCCCGTCAACGGGCCGCGCGCACCGGCCGGCCGCAGGGACCGGCGCGGTTGTGCGTCCGCTCAGCTGTACTCAGGGCCGCCAGGCCCGTACACAGCCGCGCGGCTGCCCGCCCGCCGCTCGCTCTCGGCCCTCCGAAAACGGAAGAGGCAGCACCCTGTCCACCACCGCTGAACCCATCAAGACGACGTTCCGGGACCTGGGGATCCTCCCGGAGACCGCCGAGGCCCTCGAGTCCGTCGGCATCGTCCACCCCTTCCCCATCCAGGAGATGACCCTCCCGGTCGCGCTGACCGGCCACGACGTCATCGGCCAGGCCAAGACCGGCACCGGCAAGACCCTCGGCTTCGGCCTGCCGCTGATCGAGCGCGCCGTGGTGCGCGCCGACGTGGACGCCGGCCGGGCCACCGAGGACCAGCTCTCGGACTTCCCGCAGGCGCTGATCGTCGTCCCGACCCGCGAGCTCTGCACCCAGGTCACCAACGACCTGCAGACCGCCGGCAAGGTCCGCAACGTCCGCGTGCTCGCGGTCTACGGCGGCCGGGCGTACGAGCCGCAGGTCGAGGCGCTCAACAAGGGCGTCGACATCGTGGTCGGCACCCCGGGCCGACTGCTGGACCTGGCCGGCCAGAAGAAGCTGAACCTGTCCAAGGTCCGCGCGCTGGTCCTGGACGAGGCCGACGAGATGCTCGACCTGGGCTTCCTGCCCGACGTCGAGAAGATCATCACCATGCTGCCGGCCAAGCGGCAGACCCTGCTGTTCTCGGCCACCATGCCGGGCCAGGTCATCAACCTCGCCCGCCGGTACATGAGCCAGCCGACCCACATCCGGGCCGCCGCCCCGGACGACACCGGCGCCACCGTCGCCAACATCGAGCAGCACATCTTCCGTGCCCACTCGCTCGACAAGGTCGAGATGGTCTCGCGCATCCTCCAGGCCGACGGCCGCGGACTGGCGATGATCTTCTGCCGCACCAAGCGCACCGCCGCCGACGTCTCCGACCAGCTGACCCAGCGCGGCTTCGCGGCCGGCGCCGTCCACGGCGACCTCGGCCAGGGCGCCCGCGAGCAGGCGCTGCGCGCCTTCCGCAACGGCAAGGTCGACGTGCTGGTCTGCACCGACGTGGCCGCCCGCGGCATCGACGTCGAGGGCGTCACCCACGTCATCAACTACCAGTGCACCGACGACGAGAAGACCTACCTGCACCGGATCGGCCGCACCGGCCGGGCCGGCGCCTCCGGTACGGCCGTCACCCTGGTCGACTGGGACGACATCCCGCGCTGGCAGCTGATCAACAAGGCGCTGGACCTGCCGTTCAACGAGCCGGAGGAGACCTACTCCACCTCGCCGCACCTGTACGAGCTGCTGAAGATCGCGCCGGGCACCAAGGGTGTGCTGCCGCGTTCGGAGCGCACCCGGGCCGGACTCGGCGCGGAGGAGATCGAGGACCTCGGCGAGACCGGCGGGCGGGGCGCCCGCACCGGTCGCGGCACCGCCCGCGGCGGGCGGGCCGGCTCGGGCCGCCCGGCCGTCGAGGCCCCGGCAGCGGAGGAGAAGCCGCGCCGCACCCGTGAGCGCCGCCGCACCCGCCGTGGTTCGGAGCTCGGCGAGGGCGAGGCGGCCGTCGCCGCGGCGGTGACCGAGGCGGCTCCGGCCGTCGAGGGCGCCGAGGGCGAGGCCGCGCCGCGCCGTCGCCGCCGCCGTTCGCGCGGTGGCGCCGCCTCGGGCGAGGTCACCCCGGTGGCCGCCGCCGAGGTCGTCGCCGAGGCGGCCGCGGTGGTCGAGGCCGCCGTGGTCGCGGCCGAGCCGGTGGCCCCGGAGGCCCCGGTGGCCGAGGAGAAGCCGCGCCGGACCCGGACCCGCAAGCCCAAGGCCGAGGCGGCCGAGGTCGCGGAGGCCGTCGAGGCCGCCGCCGTCACCGAGGCTCCGGCCGAGGCCCCGGCGGAGAAGAAGCCGGCCCGCACCCGGACCCGCAAGCCCAAGGCCGAGGCGGCCGAGGTCGCGGAGACGGTCGAGGCCGCCGCCGTCACCGAGGGGCCGAGGCTCCGGCCGAGAAGAAGCCGGCCCGCACCCGGACCCGCAAG
>NZ_JBHWIV010000152.1:0-8389 GCF_042731675.1 Kitasatospora sp. NPDC059827
ATTGGCGACCGACGACAACGCGGCGAGGCGCGCTTGTGCCCTGGGGGTACCTCCCGGCCGAAGGCTGGGGGAGCGTCGGCCCGCAGGCGGGAGTTTGAAGACGGACCCTAGCGCTCGGGCCGGTCCTCGGGTACTACTGCGGCGATCCGCACGGTGGGAGGCCACGGGGGCGCCGGGGCGAAGGCGTGCACCACGTTGACGGGCGGTCGGTCGATCGTCGGGTTGCCTTCGATGCGGGTGGAGTGGAGCTCGACCTGCTGCGGGCCCTCTGTGACCGTCCGGATGTGGCGACCGAGCCGGGGCCGGCACTCGAGTTCGCCGCGTAGGGCTTCCAGTGCCTCGGCAACCCCGAGCTCCTTGGCCCGCTGCGCGGCGCGATCGGTGATGACCGCGATCGCCGTGGTGCCCGGGTCGTGCGGGTAGTTCACTCGGCGTCCTGCCTGGCGAGCAAGTCGTGGACGGCCTCGGCCACGGCGTCGGCCACTGCGCGGTCGGCCGCGAGCAGCACCCGCCCCCGGTACGCGGCGATGATCTCGGCGACTGCCACCAGATCGACGACGGTACCGACCTCCCCGACCTGGTCGAGCCGGTCGACCGGTACCCGGCGCAGCAGCTGCTCGGCGAGCTCGGCGTCCAGGCGCTCGGCGTCGCCGGGGTAGCCGTGGCCGGTGCGCAGTGCGGCCCGTAGCTCCTGGAGGGTGTCCATCGGCGGAACGCCGAGGCGGCCCGCACCGTGTCCGTGTTCGGTGGGCTGGGTGCTCATCCCTACCAACCCCTTCTTCGTCGGCCGACCCGGCGCTGGGCCGGGCCCTGTGGTCCTCACGGTATCCGCCCCGTGCCGGTCCGTGGGGCGGTGCTCGGCAACCGGCCGGAGTCGATCAGGGTGTGAGCAGGCGTGACCGCAGGGCGTCGATCCGGGCGTGGTCGATGCCGATGGTGCCGGTGAGGTAGGCCTCGACGGAGCCGTAGCGGGTGGCGAGGTCGGCGAGGGTGAGGCGGATGACCGTCTCCGGGGCGCGGCCGTAGCCGGGCCAGCGGAGGGTTTCGCCGGGGTGGGCGGCGTGCCAGTCGGCGACCAGGTGCGGGGTGGCGAGCTCGGTGAGGGCGAAGTCGGCGGCGATGTCGTCCTCGGAGACGCCGAGCAGGGTGAGCACCAGGGCGGCGATCAGGCCGGTGCGGTCCTTGCCGGACATGCAGTGGAAGACCGCCGGGGTGTCGGCGTCGGTGATCGCGTCCAGGGTCTGGCGGATCTCCTTGACGCCGTCCTCGGCGACCTCGGCGAAGCGGTCGGCGAGGTAGCGCCACGGGTCGAGGTCCGGGTCGATCGCGGCCTGGTCGTACGGGCGGTGCTCGATCGAGTGGTTGCGGAAGTCCAGGCCGTCGAAGTCGGGCACCCGGCCCTTGGCGGCGATCTCCCAGTCGTAGCGCAGGTCGATCACGGTCCGGACGCCGAGGGCCCGCAGTCGCTCCAGGTCGGCGGGGGAGGAGAGCTTGCCGAGCGAGTCGGAGCGGTAGAGCAGGCCCCACCGGACGGTCCGTCCGTCGGCGGCCGGATAGCCGCCCAGGTCACGGAAGTTGTGCAGGGCGTCGAACGCGAGGTGGCGGGTCGTCATGGGCGGCAATCCAACCACGGCGTCAGGCGCCGGAGTAGCCCCGGGCGAGCAGTCCGAAGGCGCGGTCGGCGTGGGCGACGGCCTCGGGGTGGAGGTCGTCGGCGGTGCGGCCGCCGTCCCGCAGGAGCTGCCAGTTGTGCAGGGCGAGGACCCGTTGGGTGGCGGTGACCTGGGCGGCGAGCAGGGGGGCGGTGAGCTCGTGCGGCGGGGCGAGGTCGGGGGCCTCGCGCAGCGCCTCGGCGAGGGACTGCTCGGCGCGGGCCACGTACGCGCCGACCCGGGCGGCCAGGCTGGGGGTGCCGTACACGAGGGCGGTGAAGGCCAGCACGGCCGGGTGGTCGTTGAGGCCGGTGACCGGGTCGTGTCGGTCGAGGCCGTCCAGGAAGTCCCGGCGCAGGGCTTCCAGCACGGTCTCGTCCCCGGCCCGGCCCCGGACCACGTCCGCCGCCTGCTCCTGGTGGTCGGCGAAGCGGTGGACGACCAGGTCCTCCTTGCTGGCGAAGTAGCTGAACAGGGTGGGCTTGGAGACCTCGGCGGCGGCGGCGACCTCCGCCACCGAGACCTGGTCGAAGCCGTGCTCCAGGAAGAGCGCGATGGCGGCCTCGGAGATGGCCCGTCGCGTCCGTTCCTTCTTGCGTTCCCGCAGTCCCGTCATGCCGGTCAGGCTAGCAGTCGGGGTTGACCGGGGCAGTTTTCTGACCCAGTACGAAAATCAGCTGCTGAGCGAGTCCAGGATCCGGCGGACCGACTCCACCACCGGCGCGCCCGCCCGCACCAGCGAGGCCACCCCCGAGATGTTGCGCAGCGCCCGGCGCAGGGCGGACGGCGAGGCCCCGGCGCCGTCGCCGATGGCCTCCAGCGACTCGTCCAGTACCTCGCGGTCCTCGGCCGGCACCTGGTCGCGCAACTGCTGGACGGCGGCGACGAGTTCGCGCAGTGCTGCCTGCGGATCGACCGGGCCCTGGTTCTTGACGATGCCGATGTTGTGGTCACCGTGCTGGGTGACCGAGTCGCCGAAGTGGAAGGAGTTGCTCACAGTCCGACCCGCTTTCCGGTGTTGTGGTCACCGTGCTGGGTGACCGAGTCGCCGAAGTGGAAGGAGTTGCTCACAGTCCGACCCGCTTTCCGGTGTTGTGGTCGCCGTACTGGGTGATCTTGTCGCCGACGTGGAGGTTCTCCACCTGGAAGGCGAACTCCGCCTGGGGGTTGTCGATCGCCTCCATGATCATCTGGATCAGGTTGGTGATCTGCCACTCGTGGTGGCTCACCACGGCGGTGGTGGCGGCGTTCGAGGTGTCGAGGACCAGCCGGTACACCGGCTTCTGCCGCAGCTTGGTGACGAGCCGGTAGAGGAAGAACGCCAGGCCGGCCAGTAGCAGCACGCTCGGAAGGGCGGCCTGCGTGGCGTCCGCCCCGTTGCGGGTGACTGCGCTGAGCAGGCTGACCGCGAACAGCAGCCCGATCACCTGCCGGACGAACCTGATGATCGTCCGCGAGCGCTTGGGCGGCCACCACACCAACTGCCGCGCCCGGGCGATGTGCTGCAGCGGGTAGGCGTCGCCGCCGATCCACAGCACCCGCCGGCTCACCCTGACGTCGATCACGTTCCGTGCCAAGTCCGCTCCCCCTGCCGCTCGTGCGGGGAGAACCATAGCAACGGCCGAGGACGGCAGGAATGCTGGCGGTGGATCAGGCGGCCCTCACCCGGCCGGGCGCCGGGCGGTCACCTCGATCTCGATCCGCATCCGGGGGTCGGCCAGGCCGCACACCTGCATCGTCGCGGCGGGCCGGACCTCACCGAAGCAGCGCCGCAGCACCGGCCAGCAGGGCTCGAAGTCCGCGCGCTCGGGCAGCAGGTAACGCACCCGCACCACGTCGGCGAAGCCGGAGCCGGCCTCGGCCAGGGCGGCCGCGATGTTACGCAGGCACTGCTCGGCCTGCTCCACCACGTCCGGGGAGATGGTCATGGTGGCGTAGTCGAACCCCGTCGTCCCGGACACGTGCACCCAGTCGCCGTCCACCACGGCGCGGGCGTAGCCGATCTGTTCCTCGAAGGTGGAGCCGCTGAGCACGGCGCGTCGCCCGAGTCGTTCTGTCATGCGCCGAACGCTAGGTGGCCTGCGGGGATACGTCCAATACTCCTGCGGGGCCGATCTGATATCCCTGGAGGTATGGAGCACCGCCCCGAACTCCCCCTCCCGCAGCTGCACGCCTTCACCGTGCTCGCCGGGGAACTGCACTTCGGCCGGGCCGCCGCCCGCCTCGGCATCGCCCAGCCGCCGCTGTCCCAGCAGATCCGCCGGCTGGAGGAGAAGGTCGGCCACCCGCTGTTTCGGCGCGAACCGGGCGGCGTCACCCTGACCCCGGCCGGGCAGGAGCTGCTGCCGGTCGCGCGCCGGGTGCTGGCCGAGCTCGCGGACGGGCTGGCGGCCGCCCGGGCGGTGGGCGACGGGGAGGCGGGGCGGCTGCGGATCGGCTTCTCCGCCTCGCTCGCCCTGACCGTCCTGCCCGGCCTGCTGCACGCCTTCCGGGACCACCACCCGGGGGTGCGGCTGGACGTCCGGGAGATGACCAGCGCGCCCCAGCTCACCGCCCTGCGCGACCGGGCCATCGACGTCGGCCTGCTGCGCGAGCCGCCCGCCGACGACCCGGAGCTGCGCTTCCGGACGGTGCTCGGCGAGCCCTTCGTCGCGGTGCTCCCGGCGGACCATCCGCTCGCCGCCCAACGGGTCGTCCGGCTCGGGCAGTTGGCGGCGGAACCGTTCGTGCTGCTGCCCCGGGAGGAGGGGCCGCAGCTGTACGACCGGATCACCGGCCTGTGCGTCGAGGCGGGTTTCACCCCGCGGATCGGACAGCAGGCGGTGGAGTGGCAGACGGTGTGCGCCCTGGTGGGGGCGGGCCTGGGCGTCTCGCTGGCCCCGGCCGGCATCCGGCGGATCCGGCTGCGCGGCGTCGCCTTCCGCCGGATCGACCCGGCTGCCGCCCGCACCCGGGTCGCCGTGGCCTGGCGGGCCGACGACCGCAGCCCGCTGGTGCACCGGCTGCTGGAGGTCGTCGGGCCGGAACGACATTAGTGTCCGGCTCAGACGCTGCGGTCGGCGAGCACCTCGCGGACGACGTGACGGGCGTTGGCGGTCCGGGCCGGGTCGGTGTGGCGGTAGTAGGGGATCGTCACCAGGGCTATCGAGAGGGCCCAGGCGCGGCCGCGGGCCCACATCGCGTCGTCGGCGCGCAGGGCGGCGCGGAAGGCGGGTCTGGCGGCGGCGGGCAGCAGGTTCCAGGCGGGCATCAGGTCGGTGGTGGGGTCGCCGACGCCCATCAGGGCGAAGTCGATGACGGCGGCGAGCCGGCCGGAGCCGTTGAGCAGCAGGTTGCCGGGGGTGAGGTCGCCGTGCATCCAGGCCGGCGGTCCGGCGTACTCGGGGAGGCGGAGCGCCTTGTCCCACAGGGCGGTTGCGGCGGCGGTGTCGATCGCACCGGTGAGTTGGGCGATCGCGGCGCGCGTGGCGCCGTCCCGGGAGGCGAGCGGCACGCTGCGGTGGCCGGCCGGGGCGCCGGCCGGGTTGAGGGTGCGCAGGGCGTTGACGAAGCCGGCCAGGTCGCGGGCGAGGCCCTCGGGCGCGGCGAGCACGCCGACCGCCGGGTTGACGCCGTCGAGCCAGCGCAGCACCGACCACTGCCAGGGGTACCCGGCGGCGGGGCGGCCGACGGCCAGCGGGGCGGGGACGGGCAGCGGCAACTGCGGTGCCAGCCGGGGCAGCCACTGGTGCTCGCGCCGGACGTCCCCGGCGGCCCACTCCACCCGGGGCAGCCGGACGGCGAGTTCGGGCCCGAGCCGGAACATGGCGTTGTCCGTCCCGGCGGACCCGACGGGCGTGACCGGCAGGCCCACCCACTGCGGGAACTGGGCGGAGAGCAACCGCCTTACCAGGGCCGCGTCGACGACCGGTCCATCGGGGTGCATCCGGGCGGCAGCGCACATGCCCGGCAGCGTACAGCGCGGACCGCCGCCCGACAGGCGGATCGGCGAACTGCCGGGCCTGATGAGGTGAGGGGACGGTGATCGGCCGGCGGACGGACGGAGAACGCCGGGCCCGGGCGCGCGCCACGCCCGCCACCCCGGGTGCGGCCGTGCGGTGTCACCGGCACCTGCCAGAATGCGGGGGGTACGGCGAAAGCACTGAAGGAGAAGGTGACCGGCTTCGTGACCACGCCAGTCGAACAGGTGGCCCGGCAGGCCCAGCAGGCGATCGAGCGCAAGATCGCCGAGGAACTGGGCGTTCGCGAGGGGCAGGTGACGTCCGCGGTCGAGTTGCTCGACGGCGGCGCGACCGTGCCGTTCGTGGCCCGCTACCGCAAGGAGGTCACCGGCTCGCTGGACGACGCCCAGCTGCGCACCCTGGAGGAGCGGCTGCGCTACCTGCGGGAGCTGGAGGAGCGCCGGGCGGCCGTCCTGGAGTCGATCGACGCCCAGGGCAAGCTGGACGACGCGCTGCGCGCCCGGGTGCTGGCCGCCGACTCCAAGGCACGGCTGGAGGACATCTACCTGCCGTACAAGCCCAAGCGGCGCACCAAGGCGCAGATCGCCCGGGAGGCCGGGCTGGAGCCGCTGGCCGACACCCTGCTCACCGACCCGACGCAGGACCCGGCGGCGCTCGCCGCGCAGTACCTGAACGAGTCGGTGGCGGACGGCGCGGCCGCGCTGGAGGGCGCCAGGTCGATCCTGGTCGAGCGCTTCGGCGAGGACGCGGACCTGGTCGGCTCGCTGCGCGAGCGGATGTGGGGCCGCGGCCGGGTGGTCGCGAAGGTCCGGGACGGCAAGGAGGCCGACGGCGCCAAGTTCGCCGACTACTTCGACTTCTCCGAGCCCTACACCAAGCTCCCCTCGCACCGCATCCTGGCGATGCTGCGCGGCGAGAAGGAGGAGGTGCTGGACCTCGAACTCTCCCCCTACGACGGCGAGTCCGAGGGCGACCTGCCCGGCGAGAGCGACTACGAGCAGCGCATCGCGGCCCGCTTCGGCATCGCCGACCGCGGCCGCCCGGCCGACAAGTGGCTGGGCGACACGGTCCGTTGGGCCTGGCGCACCCGCGTCCTGGTGCGGCTCGGCATCGACCTGCGGGGCCGGCTGCGCGCCGAGGCCGAGGACGAGGCGGTGCGGGTCTTCGCCGCCAACCTGCGCGACCTGCTGCTCGCCGCCCCGGCCGGCACCCGCGCCACCATGGGCCTCGACCCGGGCTTCCGCACCGGGGTGAAGGTCGCCGTGGTGGACGCCACCGGCAAGGTGGTCGCGTACGAGACCATCTACCCGCACCAGCCCGCCAACAAGTGGGACGCCGCGCTGCACACCCTCGCCGCGCTGGCGAAGAAGCACGACGTCGACCTGGTGGCGATCGGCAACGGCACCGCCTCCCGGGAGACCGACAAGCTCGCCGAGGACCTGCTCAAGCGCCACCCCGAGCTGGGGCTCACCAAGGCGATGGTCAGCGAGGCCGGCGCCTCCGTGTACTCGGCCTCCGCGTTCGCCTCGCAGGAACTGCCGGAGCTGGACGTGTCGATCCGCGGCGCGGTGTCGATCGCCCGCCGGCTCCAGGACCCGCTGGCCGAACTGGTCAAGATCGACCCCAAGTCGATCGGCGTCGGCCAGTACCAGCACGACCTGAGCGAGGTGAAGCTGTCGCGCTCGCTGGACGCCGTGGTCGAGGACTGCGTCAACGCCGTCGGCGTGGACGTCAACACCGCCTCGGCGCCGCTGCTCACCCGGGTCTCCGGCATCACCGCCACGCTGGCCGACAACATCGTGGCGCACCGCGACGCCAACGGCCCGTTCCGCACCCGCAGGCAGCTCAAGGACGTCTCCCGGCTGGGCCCCAAGGCCTTCGAGCAGTGCGCGGGCTTCCTGCGCATCCCCGGCGGCGAGGACCCGCTGGACGCCTCCAGCGTGCACCCCGAGGCCTACCCGGTGGTACGCCGGATCCTCGCCTCCACCGGTGGCGAGCTGCGCGAGCTGATCGGCAACGGGGAGCGGCTGCGGGCGCTGCGCCCGGCGGAGTTCGCCGACGACACCTTCGGCGTCCCGACCGTCACCGACATCCTCGGCGAGCTGGACAAGCCGGGCCGTGACCCGCGCCCGGCCTTCCGCACCGCGGTGTTCAAGGAGGGCGTCGACAAGATCGGCGACCTGGAGGTCGGCATGGTGCTGGAGGGCGTGGTCACCAACGTGGCCGCCTTCGGCGCCTTCGTCGACGTGGGCGTCCACCAGGACGGGCTGGTGCACGTCTCGGCGCTGTCCAGGAACTTCGTCAAGGACCCGCGCGAGGTGGTCAAGCCGGGCGACATCGTCAAGGTCCGGGTGCTCACGGTGGACGTGCCGCGCAAGCGGATCGGGCTCACCCTGCGGCTGGACGACGAGGTCGGCCGGGAGCGGGGCGGCGACCGGGGTGATCGGGGCGATCGCGGTGACCGCGGTGGCGACCGGGGCGAGCGGCAGGCCCGCCCGCCGCGCCAGGAGCGCCGGGGCGCGGGCCAGGGTGGCCAGGGCGGTGGCGGCGGCCAGAGTGGTCAGGGCGGCGGCCGTGGCGGCCAGGACCGGCGCGGCGGCGGCTCGGGCTCCGGCTCCGGCGGCAACGCCCCGCTGGCCAACAGCGCCATGGCGGACGCGCTGCGCCGGGCCGGTCTGACCGGCGGCGGCGAGGGCGGCGGGAAGGATCGGCGCTCCGGACGGCGCTGAGCAGCACACCGACGGCCGGGGCCGGTGGACACGCGTCCACCGGCCC
>NZ_JBHWIV010000153.1:0-7903 GCF_042731675.1 Kitasatospora sp. NPDC059827
TGGTGGTTTTTTTTTTTTTTTGGTTTTTTCTTTTCTTGTTCCTATTCTTGGTTTTCCGCCCCGCGGGTGCCGCCCCCCGCCCCCCCGCCGCCGCCCCCCCCCGGGCGCTCCCGGGGGGGGGCCGCGGGCCGGCAGTGCGCAGTACGGCAGTGCGGCGCGGGCGTCAGCCCGTGATCGGCGCCAGCGCGGCGGTCATCGTCCCCGCGATCCCGGAGCCGCCGTTGTAGGAGCCGACGGTGGCGTCGTCCAGGGCGTTGACGATGTCGTCCCCGGCGACCTGGTTGCCGTTGCCGACGATCACCGTCCAGTCGTTGCCGCCGGCGGTCTGGGCGGCGTCCACCGCGCCGCCCCCCACCCCGCCCGCGCCGTTGTGGGAGCCCACGGTGGCGTCGTGACCGGCGTTGATGTCGTCGTACCCGGCGACCTGGTTGCCGTTGCCGACGATGACGGTGCCGTGGTTGCCGCCGGAGACGACGTCCGCGCTCGCGGCGGTCGGTACGGCGGCGACGGCGAGGCCGGCCGCGCCGAGCGCGACCAGGATCCGGGCAGTGCGACGGTTCATGAGGGTTTCTCCACTCCTGTCGGTGAGTGCCCCGGTTAGGGCGTGGCCGACCGTAAGCACACGCCCCGGCGACGGCGGGTGACGGTCCGCCGCCCGTGGCGTGTCGGTCCGGGCCGCCGGGGTCCGATCGGACCAACCGCCGGCCGACCGCGGGAACGCCCGGTCCGGCCTCGGCCCCGGGGCGGAGCGGATTTGACGCACGATCATGCCGCGAGTGACGGTTGCCGGAACCCGTTCACCACACCGCGGAATGCAGGGGTGCCAGATGCACGAGCTGATCCTTCGTCACGCCTCGGAGCAGCCGGACCGGACCGCCTTCACCGACTCCGGCGGCGCGGTGAGCTACGGCGACATCCCGGGGGACCACTTCTCGGTGCTCGACGAGCACGTGGCGACGACGGCCGAGGCGATCCGGACCTGGCTCGCCCGGACGGTGGGCCCCGGACGGTGACCGGCCCAGGCCCTGTCCGGCCAGGCCTTGTCCGGTCGGCCGGACAGGGCCTCGGCCGGACAGGGCCTGGCCGTCACCGGCGGGTCTCGATCCGCAGGTCGCCCATGGTCACCCGGCGGAGGTGGTCGCTCGCCAGCAGGTCGTGCGGCTGGCCGAGGTCGACCGCGCCCGCCGCGTCCAGCCGGTCCAGCTGGGCGGCCGTGAACTCGACCGCCAGGGCGCCCAGGTTGTCCTCCAGCTGGGCGAGGGTGCGGGCGCCGATCAGCGAGGTCGTCACCGCCGGGTTCCGCAGGGTCCAGGCCAGCGCCACCTGGGCCGGGGTGCGGCCCAGCTCGGCGGCGACCTCCCGGACGACCTCGACGACGGCGAGGTTGCGCTCGGTGAGCGTGCCCAGCGCGAGGTTGACGCTCCTGCGGGTGCCGTCCCCCGCACCGGTGTCGGTCGCGGTCACGTCCTCCCGGCGGTACTTGCCGCTGAGCACCCCGCCGCCCAGCGGCGAGTACGGGACCACGCCGAGGCCCAGCTCGCGGGCCATCGGGATCAGGTCGCGCTCCCCGGTGCGTTCGGTCAGGCTGTACTCGATCTGCAGCGCCACCAGCGGCGACCAGCCGCGCAGGTCGGCGATCGCCTGCATCCGGGACACCTGCCAGGCCGGGGTGTTGGAGATCGCCACGTACAGCACCTTGCCCTGCCGGACCAGGTCGTCCAGGCCCCGCAGGATCTCCTCGACCGGCGTTCGGAAGTCCCAGACGTGCAGGTACAGCAGGTCGAGGTAGTCGGTGTCCAGCCGCCGCAGGCTGCCCTCCACCGAGCCGAACAGCGCCTTGCGGTGCGCGCCACCGGAGTTGGGGTCGCCCGGGCGGCGCAGCGTCGAGTACTTGGTCGCCAGCACCAGGCGCTCGCGCTCCTGGTGGGCGAACTCGCCCAGCAGGCGCTCGGAGCTGCCGTCGGTGTAGGTGTCGGCGGTGTCGAGGAGGTTGCCGCCGAGCTCGACGTAGCGGTCGAACAGCTTTCGGGCCTCGTCCCGTTCGGCGCCCCAGCCCCACTCGGTGCCGAAGGTCGCCGTGCCCAGGGCCAGCGGTGATACCCGCAGCCCCGACCGGCCCAGCAGCCGGTAGTCGTCGAGGGTCAGTGCCATCAGGTTCTCCTGCGGTCGTGATCGGTTGTCGGGACCGAGTCTGTGGCGGCGGCGGGCCGGGGGTAAGGGAAGGCTCTTCCTGGGAAGGCCTGTCCCACCCTCGCGGTTGGACCGGCCATGACGACCCGAACCGTGAACACCACCCGGACCACCCGGACCACCCAGGAGCTGGCCGCCTTCCTGCGGAGCCGGCGCGAGCGCTCCGCGCCGGACCGGCCGGACCTGCCGTCGCACCGGAGGTCCCGGCGGACACCGGGGCTGCGCCGCGAGGAGGTCGCCGAACTCGCCGGAGTCAGCACCGACTACGTGGTCCGGCTGGAGCAGGGACGCGGGCTGCGGCCCTCGGCGGAGGTGCTGGCCGCGCTGGCCCGGGCCCTGCGCCTGGACCCCGGCGAACGCGACTACCTCTTCGACCTGGCCGGACGGCGCCGCCCCGGCCGTACCGACGGGCCCGCCCCCGGCGCGGCGCCGTCGCTGGCCCACCTGGTCGACGAGCTCTCGCCGCTGCCGGCCATGCTGCTGGACCACCGCTACGACATCCTGGCCTGGAACCCCGAGCTGGCCCGGCTGCTCCCGGGTTTCGACACCCCGTCGCCGACCCGGCTCAACGCGATGCGGCTCTGCCTGCTGCACCCGGCGATGCGCGACTTCTACGCCGACCGCGAGGGCGTGCTGCGGGACGGGGTCGCCCACCTGCGGGCGGCGTGGGCCGCGCACCCGCAGGACCGGGCGCTGACCGACCTCATCGCCGAATTCACCGCGCAGGACGAGGACTTCGCCCGCCTGTGGTCCGAGCGGGAGGTCCGCGTGAACGGACGCGGCCGCAAACTGCTGCGGCATCCGGTCGTCGGTGCGATCGCCGTCGACTTCGAGGTGCTGCTGCCGCTGGAGGACCCGGAGCTGCGGCTGCTGATCTACCGCGCCGCGGACGAGGAGAGCCGCGCGGCCCTGGACCGGCTGTGCGCGCGGTGACAGCGGCTCGGGGGGCGGCGGACCGGTGACAGCGGCCCGGGGGCGGCGGCCCGGGGCGGCCGGTCAGTCCTGTCGTCCGCGCAGGAGCCGGGCGCCGAGGCCCAGGCGGGTGGTGGCCGCCCCCGCGAACCCGCCGATCAGGATCGCGGGCCAGGGACCGGCGCCCAGCCCGCGGCAGACCAGCGTGGTGGCGACCAGTGCGACCAGGAGCACCGCCAGGTCCACGGCGGCGGCTCGGCGGTCCCTGCGTCCTGTCGGCGACATGTCCGCCCTTGCGTTGGAGGTGTGACCTGCGGTCGGTGACATCCAGGACCTTAAAGAGTTTGCAAAGTCCAGGCAAGTGAAGGAGGGATCGGCGGGGGCAGGGCGGGCCAGGAGCGGCCCACTCCCGCAGGGACGATAGGTGCGATGTTCAAATGTCTGATGTTTGGCTATGGTGCTCCCATGACACGCATCAAGACACCGCGTCGGACGGCGAGCCTGTCCGCGCAACTCGTGAACAGCCTGCGCTCGCACATCGAGGCCGGCGGCTGGCCGGTGGGCACCCGGATCCCGTCGGAGCAGGCCCTCATCGAGGAACTCGGGGTCGGCCGCAGCACCCTGCGGGAGGCGATCGGGGCGCTCGTGCACCTCGGACTGCTAGAGACCCGGGCGGGGGACGGCACCTATGTCCGCTCGTCGAGCGAGCTCCAGGCGGTCATGCTGCGCCGGGCCGGTACCGCCCAGCGCGCGAACGTCCTCGAACTGCGGACCGTACTGGAGGAGTACGCCTCGGGGGCCGCCGCCCTGCGCCGCGACGAGGAGCAGGTGCAGCAGCTGCGGGAGCTGTTGGCCGACGCCGACGCGGCCGCCGCGGGCGGGGACCTGTCGCTGGCCGGCAGCGTGGACGCGCTGTTCCATCGGGCCGTCGTGCGGGCGAGCGGGAACGGCCTGCTGATCGAGGTGTACGACCACCTCGGCACCGCGCTCACCGCCTCCCTCGGCGGCCTGCCCTGGGACGCGGCCCACGCCGAGGAGCACGCCGGACTGCACCGGCGGCTCGTCGACGCGATCGAGGGCCGGGACGAGGACGGGGCCCGCGACGCGGCCGCCGCGATCGTCCGGCTCACCCGTGACCACGAGGCCGGCGGCCGTGGAACCGACGGCCGCACCGCCGGTGGCCACAACTCCGGCGGCCGCACCGCCGGTGGCCACAACTCCGGTGCGGAGGTGACGAAGTGAGCTCCCCGTCCCCCTCGGTGTCCACCGAGCGCCCCAGCGCCGAGGCGTCGCCCCCGGACCGCACCCGCCCCGCCGTGTCGGTCGGGCTCGTCATCGGGATCTGCCTGGTCGCGGCGAACCTGCGCACCGGTCTGACCGGTGTCGGCACACTGCTCCCGGCGATCGAGCAGGACAGCGGCCTGACGTCGAGTTGGGGCGGCCTGCTGAGCACCCTCCCACTGCTGACCTTCGCCGCCACCTCCCCCCTGGTGGCCCGCGCCTCCCACCGGTTCGGCAGCGCCCGGCTGCTGGTGGCGGCGCTCGGGACGCTGGCCGTCGGGACGGTGATCCGCTCGCTCCCCTCGGTGGCCTGCCTGTTCGCCGGGACGGTGGTCCTCTCCGCCGCGATCGCCTTCGGCAACGTCCTGCTGCCCGCGCTGATCCGGCGCAACGTGCCCGCCCACCGCATCCAGGGCGTCAGCGCGCTCTACGTGACGGTCATGGGCCTCACGGCCGCGCTCTCCTCCGGGATCTCCGCGCCGCTGGCCCACAGCCTGCCGGGCAGCTGGCACACCGCGCTGGCCTGGGGCACCGCCTTCACCGTCGCCGCGTTCATCGTCTGGCTGCCCCGGCTGCGGCACGACCGCCCCGGGGCGGGCACCGGCGCGACCCACTCCCCCGCGCCCTGGCGGTCCCCGCTGGCCTGGCAGGTGAGCCTGTTCATGGGCCTGCAGTCCCTGGGCTTCTACACCGCCGTCGCCTGGCTGCCCAGCATCCTGCTCCACCAGGGCGCCGACAGCACCACGGTCGGCTGGATGCTGTTCTACTACCAGGTGATCGCGCTCGCCGCGAGCAGCGCCCTGCCACTGCTCACCCGGGGCCACCACGACCAGCGGTGGACCGCGGCCGGGGCCTCGGTCGTCGTCGCCGCCGGCTTCGCCGTCCTGCTGTCGGCCCCGGGCCTGACCGTCGTGGCCTGCACCCTGCTCGGGCTGGGCACCGGCGTGTGCCTGGTCCTGGCTCTGAGCTTCCAGAGCGAACGCGTCGGCAGCGCCGGCGAGGCGGCCGCGCTGGCGGGTATGGCGCAGTCCGTCGGCTACCTCGTGGCGGCGGCCGGCCCGCTCCTGCTCGGCATCCTGCACGACGTCACCGGCAGCTGGACGCTCCCCCTCGGGCTCCTGGCCGTCCTGAGCACCGCGATGGCGGCGGTCGGGTACGGCGCGGGCCAGGACCGCCACGTGAGGCCGCCCGCCCGCTGAGCCCGGCGCTCCCGGCTCAGAGGAGGACCACTCCCGCCACGGTCGTGGCCACCAGGACCACGATCATCACCACGTGGTACAGCACGCCCCGCTCCGCCGAGCGCTGCCCGGCGGACCGGTCCAGCATGAACACGGCCGGATCGGACGGATCATGATGGACCGTCAGCTCAAGGCCGTACGTACGGGGCGGGCCCGGGAGATCGTTCCGGCAGTGCGCCGTGACGGCCGTGCCGTCCCGGGTGGTGAAGGACAGCACCGGGGTGATGGTGGTCGAGGTGTCGCCGTCCTCGTCGACGCTGACGTCCCTGAGCACCGCCACGACCCGGCCGGGCACCGCCTCCAGCGCGGCCAGCCTGCCGAGCCGGGCCTTCTTGTCCCGTACTGCTCCCGGGAGCAGGACGATCCCGGCGACGGCCCACGAGCCGGCCACACCGATCAGGGCCCACGGCCACCCCCAGCGGACGGCGGCCAGCGCCACCAGCCCGGCACAGACCAGGAAGAACGCGAAGGCCGGCCGGTCCAGCCCGCGGCCGGGCTGCTCCGCCGCATCGGAGAACCGGTAGGCATGCGGGCGGCCCAGCGGGTACCCGATGCCGAGCTCCCGGCCCTCCCACGCGACGGTGATCATCTCGCCGCGCTCGCCGTCGTTGGTGACCTCGACCTCCTCACCCGAGACCGGGTCCCGGTAGCGGACGACCACCGGGATCCCGCCCTTGCGCGAGCCACCGTGCCGGGGCTCGGTCACCCGGACGATCCGCCCCGTCAGCCGGACCTTCCGCTGGTCCGCCGTCACCCCGGCCAGCGACCTGCCCAGCCCGACCAGGGCCACCACGGCCCACAGCCCGCACCAGACCAGCAGGATCTCGTCCCACCCCATCGCGCTCCTCCTCTCGTCCGTACCGGTCAGCCGCCGCTGCGCCGCAGCACCTGGCCCCGGCCGTCCGCCTCCAGCGTCGCGGAACCGCTCTCGCCGGTCACCACGATCCTGAGCGTCAGCGCGCCGGTGATCCCGTCGGCGGTCAACTGCCAGCGCTTCGGAGCCGTGACGCCGAGGGTGTTCCGGGCCTCCTCCACCAGGCCGGGGATCCGGTCGTAGGGCAGGGAGCGCGGATCGAAGCCGGTGGCCTGTGCCACGCCCGGGGCGAAGACGACGGTGAGCTGACGGTCCTGCACGACGACGGCGAGTGCCTGGCGCGGCTCGCCACCCGGGGTCAACGACTCGACGGCCTTGCGCAGTTCGCCCTGGTCCAGCATGGACTGCCCCGGGCCGAGGGCGACCGTGCCGGTCGCCGAGGTCACGGTGATCGTGGCGGACGAGGACTCGGAGGAGGAGGAGGAGGTGACGGCCGGCCGGGCCGTGCCGGTCCCGTCCTCGACCACGGCGAACAGCTCGGTGTGGAACGGCAGCAGCACGGCGCCCACGCCCAGCAGCAGGCCGAGGACGGTCAGCAGGCAACCCGCACAGCCCGGCCCGCTCTCCTCCCGCATCGCCGGGCCGGGTACCGAGTCCAACCTGGCCCCGGCCACGCGCCGTTCCCACTCCGGCGTGGGCCGCTTCACGATCCGCGCCTTCCACGGCCGGTCCGGCGGGTACTCCACCACCACGATCCCGCGCGGCCGGTAGTCGGGGAGCTCGACGAGGTTGATCTCCTGCCGGATCTCCACCCGGAACGCGGGCGCGCCGTCCGGTACGACGCTCAGGTCGAACCGCACCGGAACGTCGCTGGTCTCGCCCCCGACGGCCTCCCGCTCCTCGATCAGCGCCAGCGCCCGTTCCGGCACGGCTGCCGCCCCCCGGCCCCGGCGCGGCAGCGAGACGAGGAACGCCACCAGCCCGTAGGCCGCCGGCAGCGCGAGCGACAGGACGATCAACGACGCCCGCCCGAGCACGCACCCGCTGACGAAACCGGTCAGCGACGCCCCGATCACCCCACCCGTCACGAGGGCCAGGGCGAGTTTGGACGGCGTGTTCTGCGGGGGCGGCCCGCCCGCGACTGTCGTCATGCGGCCGATTGTGCACGTCCCGGGCAACCGCCGACAGTCCTGCGGGTGCCCGGAACGGTCACAAGCCGATCACAACTCCCGCCCCACCCTCCCCTCTTGGCGACGGCCGGTCCGGGCCGCACGCGGCTATGCACTGCTCACCATTGCTTGTAACTTTGGCCGATCGAACAGTTCTGAGCAGAAACGGGGACGCCCATGACCGTCACGGACCGCATCGCCCTGTCCGGCGCCCGGCTCGTCCTGCCCGGCGGGGTCGTCGACGGCGGCCGCCTGGCCGTCGAGGGCGAGCGCATCGCCGCCCTCTCCCACACGGCGAG
>NZ_JBHWIV010000154.1:0-7782 GCF_042731675.1 Kitasatospora sp. NPDC059827
CCCTCGGCCCGGTCCGGCCCTCGCGTCGTCCGCTCAGTGCCGTGCGGCCAGTCGGCGCTCGCGGCGCGGGACGCGGGTGGGGCGGCGGGAGAGCCGGGCGAAGACCGCGACCAGGACGAACACGGCGGCGGTGCCGGAGGCGACGGTGAGGCCCTCGGTGAGGCCGGGCGGGCGGAACGCGCAGGAGACCCGGCCGGCGCCGCCGCCGAGCGGGACGCCGATCATGCCGAGGACCGGGGTGGGCACCACGCCGGCGCCGCCGTCGACGGCGCAGGTCCAGCCCTCGGTGGCGGGGACGGAGAACAGCGCGGTGCCGGTGGAGCCGGCCGGCAGGGCGGCGGTCAGGGTGTGGCCGCCGGCCTCGACCCGGGTGGCGCCGGCGGCGGTGAGCCGGGTGACGGCGGCCGCCAGGGCGTCGGCCCGCAGGCAGCCGATCGGGCGGGCGGGGACCTGGCTGACCACGTCCGAGCGCAGGGTCACCCGGACCGTGCCGTCGGCCGGGACGGTCCCCAGCCGGTGCACGGGCACGGCCGTGGTGGGCTGCTCGCCGTCGCTGCGGAAGTCGGTGCCCAGGCCGCTGACCGTGCCGCGGTACCAGAGCGGGTGGACGTACGCCGTCGAGCCCGGGGTGCAGGCGGCCGTGAACACCGTGCCCTCCGCACCGCCCGGCACCGACCAGCCGCTGGTGCCGTGCAGGGTGGGCGCCGGGCCGCCGGCCGGGACGGGCAGCGGGGCGTCGTACACCTGGCTGCCGAGCAGCGACTCCTGGCGGGACCAGACCGAGGAGGTGGCCGTCCGGGCGCCCGGCGGCAGCACGGTGACCAGGGGCGGCGCGGGGGCCCGGACGGCGGTGAAGCCCGGGGGCCGCGGTGCGTCGTCCAGGTGGGCACCGACCCCGAACAGGGCCCGGCCGACCGGGTCGGTGACGCCCCCGGTCTGCCGCCCGCCGGCCGTCCAGCCCGCGCCGAGGTCGTGCAGCAGCAGGGCGGCGACGGTCGGCAGGTAGCCGCTGGAGTAGCCGCCGCCCTGGCCGTTCAGCAGCAGCGGGTCGTTGGGGGTGAAGGCGTGCGGGCCGGGGTCGCTGCGCAGGTCCGGCCAGTCGGCGCCGGCCCGCACCGCGGCGTGCCCGGCCCGGACGGCGGCGGGGGAGACGCCGTCGTCGGGGGCCGCGCCGAGCGCCGCGTACCCGGACCAGACGGCGTTGCCGAGCACCGCGCCGCCGATCACCCAGGTGGCCAGCGCGGTCACCCGGCGGTCGGTGTGCCGGCGGTCCAGCGCCGCGAGCGCGGCCAGCAGGACGGCGCCGCCCACCCCCAGCAGCACCCAGGTGGAGGCGTGCACCGAGCCCCGGGCCGCCGCCAGTGCGGCGATCGTCGCGGTCAGCGCGGCGCCGCCCAGCAGGGTCACCCGGTCCGGCCGGTGCGCGAGCGACACCCAACCGGCCAGCACCAGCAGGCCGCTGAGCACGAAGGAGACCCGGTACGGCCCGCCGGCCGGGATCGCCAGGCCGTGCCAGACCAGCACCGTCGGGGTCCAGACGAAGCTCAGCACCACCAGCAGCAGCGCCGCGCACCAGGCCGCCCGTTCGCGGACCCGCACCCGGCGGTTGAACGGCAGCCCGCACACCAGCAGCAGGCCGAGCACCCCGATCGCCACGTCCGGCAACGGCCGCCCGCCGGTGATGGCGGGCAGCAACTGGGCGAGGTGCCCGTCCAGTCCGGACGGGCCGAGCGGCTGCACCGGGGACTCCGGCTGGGCGCCGCGCGCGGCCCGGACGGCGACGAACAGCACGGGGGCGGCGAGCAGCACCCCGGCGGTGGTCAGGGTGACCGCCCGCCCGGTCGCCCGGACCCGGTGCCGGAACGGGCGCGGGGTGGCGAACAGCCGTACGGCGAACAGGAGTCCGGCGATCAGGGTGGCCAGCGCCGCGGTGTAGAGGTTGCCCGCCCAGGCGAGCGCCACGCACAGCGCGCCGGCCACCCAGCGGCGCTCGTGCAGGCACCAGTCCCCGACCAGGCCGAGCAGCGGCAGCGAGACCAGGCCCCACAGCCACATCGGCGCCCCGCCGCCGATGTCCAGCACCCAGGCGCAGAGCCCGTACCCGACGGCGGCGAACACCCGCAGCCACCGGGGGCCGGGGTGCAGCCGGCCGAGCAGGTGGGCCATCAGGGCGGTGCCGAGGCCGATGGTGGCCAGGGCGACCAGGAAGACGGCGAGGTGCCCCTGGTCGCGGGGGAGGAGCGCGGTCGGCCAGGAGAACGGGTTCATCAGGTAGGCGAAGAAGTCCGCCAGGAACGGGACGCCGTAGCCGCTGTTCCAGTTGAACAGCAGGTCCCCGGTGGCCTGCCCGTGCAGCAGGTCCCACAGGTGCGCGTGGTACGGCACGGCGATCGCGTCGGCCCCGCCCGGCCACCGTCCGCGCACCGCCGCCGCCAGCGCGAAAGCGCCCATCGCCAGCCCGGCCGCGGCCCCGCAGACCAGCACCTCCCGCCGCCGTTCGGCCTTCACCCACGCGCCCCGTTCTGCCAGGAATCCCGGACCCCGCCACCCTAAGCGCGCCCCCGGCGCACCTCCCGCCACCCGCGCCCCCTCAAAGGGGTGACGCCCGTGGACGCTTTGCCGAGTAGCCTGAGAGGGCCGCCAGGATGCCCGTATGGGAGGAACCATGAGCATCGCGCCGTACCCCGACTGGATTCGGCCTCCTGCTGGTGGCTACACCGCAGAGGACCTTGACCGGCTGCCTGATCTCCCGCCGCACACCGAGCTGATCGACGGGAGCCTGATCTTCGTGAGTCCGCAGACCACGTTCCACATGCGCACGCTCCGCAGGCTGGAGCGGGCCCTGGAGGCTGTTGTACCGACGGGATGGGAAGTCTGGCGGGAGATGACGGTCAGGTTGGACCAGCGCAACCGACCCGAACCGGATCTGCTGGTCGTCGATGAGCGAGGGGCGACCGGCCCGAAGCAGACCTTCTGCGAAGCGTCGGACGTCCTGCTCGCGATCGAGGTCGTGTCGGAGGAGTCCGAAGAGCGTGACCGGGAGACCAAGCCCCGCAAGTACGCGGTTGCGGGTATCAAACACTTCTGGCGTGTGGAGAGCGACGACGAAGGAAAGCCGATCGTCTACACGTACGAACTGGAACCTGCCTCCAAGAGGTACTTCCCGACCGGGATCTACCACAAGCAGTTGAAGGTCGATCAGCCGTTCCCCGTGGAGATCGACCTGACCTGACGAGTCCGCATGCTGGACGTGAGGTGTCAGCCCCTGGGACGGCGGAGTAGGGTCCGAGCATGTCTCGCACCATTCGTCTCGCAGTTGTCCCGGGTGACGGCATCGGCCAGGAGGTGGTGGCCGAAGGCCTCAAGGTCCTCGGCGCCGTGCTCCCCGCCGACGTGAAGCTGGAGACCACCGAGTACGACCTCGGGGCCCGGCGCTACCACCGGACCGGGGAGACGCTGCCGGACGACGTGCTGGCCGAGCTCAAGGCCTTCGACGCGATCCTGCTCGGCGCCATCGGGGACCCGAGCGTCCCGTCCGGGGTGCTGGAGCGGGGGCTGCTGCTCAAGCTGCGGTTCGCCTTCGACCACCACATCAACCTGCGGCCGGGCCGGCTCTTCCCCGGGGTCGCCTCCCCGCTGGCCGGTCAGCCGGCGATCGACTTCGTGGTCGTCCGCGAGGGCACCGAGGGCCCGTACGTCGGCAACGGCGGCTCGCTGCGCACCGGCACCCCGCACGAGGTGGCCACCGAGGTCAGCCTGAACACCGCGTACGGCATCGAGCGCGTGGTGCGCGACGCCTACCGCCGGGCCCAGGCGCGGCCGCGCAAGAAGCTCACCCTGGTGCACAAGAACAACGTGCTGGTGCACGCCGGGCACCTGTGGACCCGGATCTTCGCCGAGGTCGGCGCGGAGTTCCCCGAGGTCACCACCGACTACCTGCACGTCGACGCGGCCACCATCTTCTTCGTGACCCAGCCGGAGCGCTTCGACGTCATCGTCACCGACAACCTGTTCGGCGACATCCTGACCGACCTGGCCGCGGCCGTCACCGGCGGCATCGGCCTGGCCGCGAGCGGCAACATCAACCCGAGCGGCGAGTTCCCGTCCATGTTCGAGCCGGTGCACGGCTCGGCGCCGGACATCGCCGGCCAGGGCAAGGCCGACCCGACCGCCACCGTGCTGTCGGTCGCCATGCTGCTGGAGCACCTCGGCTTCGCCGCCGAGGCCGCCCGGGTGGAGGCCGCCGTCGCGGCGGACCTCGCCGAGCGCTCGGGCGACCGGTCCACCTCCGAGGTCGGCGACGTGCTCGCCGAGCGAGTAGCCGGCTAGGCCGGCCGGAACCCGAGCGGATCCGGCCGGCCGGGCCGCTCCGCATAACCGCAGCTTGCAGCTCCCCAAGGAGCGGGCAGCTGTTCGGCACGGCCCTCTGGATGCGAGTATCGACAGTGGGCCGTGCCGTTGTGCGTTCGTTCCGGCGTTGGAGAGCCGTAACGTTCCTTCGGCGGTGGCGGCCCGAACGAACCCCACGGTGAAGGAAACAGCCATGAGCACGCCCACCCAGGCGCCCATCACGTTCGACCTCAAGCCCTCCGCCCACCCGCTGTCGGCAGCGGAGCGCCAGGCCCGGCTGACCAACCCTGGCTTCGGCCGCGTCTTCACCGACCACATGGTCACCGTCAGCTGGACCGAGGGCCGTGGCTGGCACGACGCGCAGCTGGTCCCGTACGCGCCGGTGGAGATGGACCCGGCGAACATGACCCTGCACTACGGCCAGGCGATCTTCGAGGGCCTCAAGGCCTACCGCCAGGCCGACGGCTCCATCGCGACCTTCCGCCCCGAGGCCAACGCCCTGCGCTTCCAGGCCTCGGCCCGCCGTCTGGCGATGCCGGAGCTGCCGGTGGAGGCCTTCGTCGAGGCGGTCGAGCTGCTGGTCCAGCAGGAGCGGGCCTGGGTCCCGAACGAGCCGGAGCAGAGCCTCTACCTGCGCCCGTTCATGTTCGCCACCGAGGTCGGTCTGGGCGTCCGTCCGGCGAACTCCTACCTGTTCATGATCATCGCCTCCCCGGCCGGCGCCTACTTCCCGGGCGGCGTCAAGCCGGTCTCGGTCTGGCTCTCCAAGGAGTACGTCCGCGCCGCGCCCGGCGGCACCGGCGCCGCCAAGTGCGCGGGCAACTACGCGGCCTCGCTGGTCGCCCAGGCCCAGGCCGCCGAGAAGGGCTGCGACCAGGTGGTCTGGCTCGACGCCGCCGAGCACCGGTGGGTCGAGGAGATGGGCGGGATGAACCTGTACTTCGTCTTCGGCGAGGGCGCGGACGCGAAGATCGTCACCCCGGAGCTGTCCGGCGCCCTGCTGCCCGGCATCACCCGCGACTCGCTGCTCCAGCTCGCCGCCGACCTGGGCTACGCGGTCGAGGAGCGGAAGATCTCCACCGACGAGTGGCAGCAGGCGAACGCCGACGGCACCCTCACCGAGGTCTTCGCCTGCGGCACCGCCGCCGTCATCACCCCGGTCGGCTCGGTGAAGTCCGCGGCCGCCGACTGGACCGTCGGCACCGGCGAGCCCGGCCCGGTCACCATGGAGCTGCGCAAGGCCCTGCTGGCCATCCAGGGCGGCCAGCGCCCCGACACCCACGGCTGGCTGCACAAGATCGTCTGATCCCACGGACGCCGGGCACCCCCTCCGGCCTGCCCCGTTCCGCATCGCGAGACGGGCGGGCCGGATCCCGGAGGCTGTGCCAAGCTACGAGCGTGTCCTCGCTTTCGCTGATTATTGGCAGCAGGCGCGCCGGTCCGCAGTGACCGCTCCCGCACGACCCGATGCGGAGCGACCACGAGCGTCCAGACCCGCGCGCAGACCTCTCGCACCCGCGAGGGGTCTTTCGCTTTTTTGGGCTCCGCCCATCGAGCACAGCCCTCGGACCGGCCGACGGCCCCCACAAGGGGCCCGGGGACACCGGGGCCGCGCGCGGGATCCTGGACAGTGGAGCCGGGACGAGAATCCGGCAGAGCAGTACGAACCTCCCCGAACGGAGAACCAGGGGTCATGACCGAGGTCAGCCGTACCGACGACAGCTTCCACGTGTTCGACACCACCCTGCGCGACGGCGCGCAGCGCGAGGGCATCAACCTGACGGTGGCGGACAAGCTGGCCATCGCCCGGCACCTGGACGAGTTCGGGGTCGGCTTCATCGAGGGCGGCTGGCCCGGGGCCAACCCGCGGGACACCGAGTTCTTCGCCCGCGCCGCCGCCGAACTGGAGCTGCGCCACGCCCGGCTGGTCGCCTTCGGCGCCACCCGCCGGGCCGGCGGCAAGGCCGCCGAGGACCCGCAGCTGGCCGCGCTGGTCGCCTCCGGCGCGCCGGTGGTCACCCTGGTGGCCAAGGCCCATGACCGGCACGTCGAGCTGGCGCTGCGCACCACGCTGGACGAGAACCTGGAGATGATCCGGGACAGCGTCGAGTTCCTCCGCGGCCAGGGCCGCCGGGTCTTCCTCGACTGCGAGCACTTCTTCGACGGCTACCGGGCCAACCGCGAGTACGCCCTCGCCGTGGTGCGCACCGCGCACCGGGCCGGGGCGGACGTGGTGGTGCTGTGCGACACCAACGGCGGGATGCTGCCGGCCGGCGTCCGGGACACCGTCGCGGACGTGATCGCCGCGACCGGCGCCCGGGTCGGCATGCACGCCCAGGACGACACCGGCTGCGCGGTGGCCAACACCCTGGCCGCGGTGGACGCCGGCGCCACCCACGTGCAGTGCACCGCGAACGGCTACGGCGAGCGGGTCGGCAACGCCAACCTGTTCCCGGTGGTCGGCGCGCTGGAGTTGAAGTACGACCGCCGGGTGCTGCCCGAGGGCCGGCTGGCCGAGATGACCCGGATCTCGCACGCGATCGCCGAACTGGTCAACCTGGCCCCGTCCACCCACCAGCCGTACGTCGGCTTCTCGGCCTTCGCCCACAAGGCCGGCCTGCACGCCTCGGCGATCAAGGTCGACCCGGACCTGTACCAGCACACCGACCCCGAACTGGTCGGCAACACCATGCGGATGCTGGTCTCCGACATGGCCGGCCGGGCCTCGGTGGAGCTCAAGGGCAAGGAGCTGGGCTACGACCTCTCCGCCGACCGCGACCTGGCCGGCCGGGTGGTGGCCAAGGTGAAGGAGCAGGAGAACCTCGGCTACACCTACGAGTCCGCCGACGCCTCCTTCGAGCTGCTGCTGCGCGACGAGGTGCGCGGCAGCCGGGACCGCTTCTACCGCCTGGAGTCCTGGCGGACCATCAGCGAGCAGGGCCCGGGCGGGGTCTCCGGCAACGAGGCCACGGTGAAGCTCTGGGCCAAGGGCGAGCGCCGGATCGCCGTCGGCGAGGGCAACGGTCCGGTCAACGCGCTGGACCAGGCGCTGCGGACGGCCCTGGAGGGCACCTACCCGCCGCTGGCCACCTTCGAGTTGGTGGACTACAAGGTCCGCATCCTGGAGGGCCAGCACGGCACCGGCTCCAAGACCCGAGTGCTGATCGAGTCCACCGACGGCACCGCGAGCTGGTCCACGGTCGGCGTGGCCGACAACGTGGTCGCCGCCTCCTGGCTGGCCCTGGAGGACGCGTACACCTACGGCCTGATCCGGGCCGGGCTGGAGCCGGAGGAGCGCTCGGAGCCGTCCGCCTGACCGCGCCCGGCCCGACGGCGGCCCGCCGCTTCTGGTCAACGGCATGGGCGCGACGCCGCTTCTGGAGCTGTACGGGTTCCACGCGGAGGTGAGCCGGGTGCTCACCGAGCGCGGGG